>DITH01000205.1 GCA_002422745.1 Alphaproteobacteria bacterium UBA6189 | reverse complement strand
TCGATCAGCCCGGCATTGGCCAGGTGCTGCCAGAAACGCAGATGTTCGCGATGTGGATTTGTCTGCTCCACCAATCCATTGCCATTGCCATTGCAGGTTTCGGTGCCGGTGCTCTCGAAGGCACGGCAGGTGGCGTCGCTGCCATCGCCCGCTGCCACGCCCCAGAATTGGGTGGCGTTGGAAAGATCGCCCGGCGGCTGGAAATATTTATCCTTAAAGGCGAAGGTGGCGGTACGGTATTTGCTATATTCCTGACCGATGGCGCGCAGTTCGCCCGCCTTGATCAGGCTGCGCCCGGCGAGGATACCGCCCACCAGCAATCCTAAAATCACTAGCACGATGGACAATTCGACTAAGGTGAATCCGCGTTGCATTGGGGGATTGTAACATTCTTTTAAACGCATTATCAATCCTGCTATGTCGCAGCCCAGCATTACATCGCTCATCGCCGCCGCTATCCAGAAAGCCGATAGCAGCTATTTCAACGAGGATTATACCAAGCAGGCGAAAGCCGTGCTCGCCGCGCTGGAGAAAGCCGGCTACACAGTGATGCGCAAAGACCTGCCGGACGACACCTGGCAAAAAGCCGCCGACCGCATGAAAACCGGCCGGTTGCGGCCCGATGAACATGTGAAGAACGTGTTCGAAACGGTGTTGAAGGTGGCCAATGGCTAAACGGTGGGTGCCGTGGCTGTTGTGCGCGCTGGTTATCGCCTGCAAACCGCCGACCCCGCACCAGCAGCGTGGCGAACAATGGGCAAAAGCCATTTGCGCCGGGATGCGCGATTGCCGTTAAGCCGGGGTGCGGCGACGTCGACGGTGCAGATGGGTAATCACCGACCCCGCCACGATCAGCGCGCCGCCAAGCCATGAACTGATTGGCATCTGCTCACCGAGAATGGGAATCGCCGAAAGGGATGCTGAAAAGGGCAGGAAATACACCAGACCCGAGGCCTGCGCCTGCGTCAGGCTTTTGATCAGGTACGACCAGACGAGAAAGCCCAGCGCGGTCGAGATCAGGGCGAGGAAAATAATAATCGCTACCCCTTGCCACGGCGTCTCGGTGCTGAGTTCATGCAGGTGCGGTATCAGTAACGGCAAGGCGCCGATCGCCGCCATGATCGGCAGGTACGCGCCCACCATTGCTACCGGGTAATGCACAAAGAGGGGCTTTTGCACCACCATGTTGGCGGCAAAGCACGCGCCCGATAATATCGCGTAGAGCATGCCGATCTCGATCACCAGCTCCGGCCCCGTCAGGGTAATCAGCCCCACCCCGCTGAGCGACACGAAACTGCCCAGCACGATGCGGCGCGTGACGGGCTGCGCTTTTGTCAGCGCATTGTGCAACACCAGGTAAAGCGGGTTGATGGCGACCAGGAAGCTGATCTCGCCGGCGGGCAGGGTTTCGCTGGCGAGGTTAATGAAATACACAAAGCCGAACACACCCAGCATGCCACTTAAAAACAGCCGCGGCAGGTCGGCGCGGCGAGGTAGCGGGTATTGCTTCCACAGCAGGTAGGCGCCCATCGCCAACGCGGCGAGGAGGAAACGGAACACCAGCAACCCCTCGGGCGAGAAATAGCGGATGCCGAGCTTGGTGACCGGAAAGGCCATTGGCCAGAATAACACCAGCAATACGGCAAACAGGAACGGACGGTAGGCGGTAAGGTTCATCCTACCCTGTTACGCCAGCACGCCGCCCAGCGCAGCTAATTTCTCGTTAATGTTGCTTGGCGCCGGGATGGGCGGATTCGTAGGCGGCGAGAAGCCGCGCCGCGTCGACATGGGTGTAACGCTGGGTGGTGGAAAGCGAGCTGTGGCCGAGCAGTTCCTGAATATCGCGCAGCTCCGCCCCGTGGCTCAGCAAATGGGTCGCGAATGCATGGCGTAACGCATGCGGAGTCAGGCTTTCGGGCAGGCCGATGCGGCGGCGGATATCGCGCAGCAACCGCGTGAACACGGCGGCCTGCAACCGTTTACCGCGCTTGCCAACGAACAGGGGCTGGGTGGCGTCGCCCTGCCCGTGCCAGGGCGAGAGGGCGAGGTAATCGGTGATGCCCTGGCGCACCACACGCATCAGCGGTACCACGCGTTGCTTGCCGCCTTTGCCGTGAATGCGCAAACTATCGGCCTGCTGCACATCGCCGACCGCAAGGCCCAGCGCTTCACTGATGCGCAGGCCACAGCCATAGAGCAGCAGGGCAATGGCATGGTCGCGCGCCGCCAGCCAGGCTTCGCGGTCGGCGATGTCGAAATCCTGCATCAACGCTTCGGCCTGCGCCTCGTTGGGCGCTTTGGGCAGGGGTTTGGGCAGTTTCGGTGCGCGCACCTGCAGGGGCGCGACATTGTCGATTCCGGCATGGCGGTTCAGGTACCGATAAAACGTGCGCACGGCCGACAGTGCCCGCGCGTTCGAGCTTTTGGCGTAGCCTTTGCCTACCCGGTAGGTGAGCCAGGCGCGCAATTCGCGCTCCTCCAGCGCCTCCAGTGCCGGCAAATCCACCGCCCGCCCGCCATGCTGGGCGAGGAAGGCGAGGAAGCCCGACACGTCGTGCATATAGGCGGTGACGCTGTGGCTCGAGGCGCGTTTGACCGCGGCCAGTTCCTTGAGCCAGCCGCGCAACTGGGCTTGCAGGTCGGGTGCAAGGGGTGCGGTCATCGCTAGGTCGATTCAAACAAATCCGTCTGGCTGAGGCAACGGTCGAGCACGATTTCCATCACCTCGCCGAGGAAGGCCAGCATCTCGCCGCCCTGATGGGGGTGGAAACGGTCCGCCACCCGCACGCCGAACGCGAGGATGGCCGTGCGGCCGATCGATTCTAGCTCCAGCCGGACCAGCGCCGTGGAACGCACCAGGCTCGAGCAATCGGCAAACAACATTTCAAAGCCAATGGGCGGCTCGCCCTGCGTATCGGGAATCAGGCGCACGGTCTCGCCCAGCATCATGGCGTTGGCGGTGCCGGTCGGCACGAAGCAGATGCCCGAATAATTCTGTTCGTTGTAATAGGTTTCATGCAGCCCGGCGAGATCGGATTCCATGGCCAGGCGCACCACGTCCACATCGAACCAGGTGACGATATCGGTGGCCAGCACTTCGAGCAGTTCTTCGAGGTTGCGGGCGCGGATGGTCGACAGCGTTGCGCGCTGCACCTGCTGCTGCACCGACATATTTTCGCGGGCGCTGGTGACCAGCCCGTTGAACCGGTCTTTCATGCGCCGCATGCCGCGGCGCAGATTATCGATTGCGTAATACTGAAAGTCGATCACGCCGCGGCCGTGTTTCTGCTCGGGCGGGGTCAGCACCTCGAACAAATCGGGATGCTCGCTCAAAAAGCGGGGGTTGTTCAATAGGAAATCCACGACCATCTTCTGGGTCATTTCGTTCCCGGCATGTTCATTCTGAGGGATCGTGTTCATGCCTTAACTATAGGCGATTTTTGCGCCACATTCACGCGGCGGTTACGATGTTTTTATTGCGGCTTGCGTTTTACCGAGGGGGTGATGCTAATCCGCCGCGTGGCGGATTTACTACAGTTTCTGGCCCGTGGCTTCCCAGTCTTTCAGGAACTGCTCTAACCCTTTGTCGGTTAACGGATGCTTCACCAGCGCCTTGATGACGGCGGGCGGGGCGGTCATCACATCGGC
>DITH01000079.1 GCA_002422745.1 Alphaproteobacteria bacterium UBA6189 | reverse complement strand
ATCGGCTACGACAACGCCGCCAAGGTGGCTAAGAAGGCGCACAAGGAAGGTACAACCCTGAAGGCCGCCGCTCTTGCCCTCGGTTTGCTGACGGAACAGCAGTTCGACCAATGGGTGCGCCCGGAAAACATGACCGGCCCGCGTCGTTAGGATAACGCCAATTTTATACCGCATGGCAGAGCGGAGGCTCGCTTTTTGACTTGTCGAAACCTACGTTTACCTCGTTCATTGACGTGAAGAGGTGCCCATGCCACGTGGAGATAAAAGTTCGTATACCGACAAGCAAAAACGCAACGCCGAACATATCGAGGAAGGCTACGAAAAACGCGGGGTTTCCGAGAAGGAAGCCAAGCGCCGTGCCTGGGCGACCGTGAATAAGGAGTCCGGCGGCGGCAATAAATCCGGCTCCGGCCGCGGTAAGAAAGATACGCATGCATCCTCGCGCAAAGGCGGCCATAAAAGCGCCGCAAGCCAGAGTCATAAGAAACGCAGCGAAGCCGCTAAAAAAGGCTGGCGCACCCGTAAAGCGCACGAAAAGAAAGCTGCTTAATAGCCGCGGTAGCGCTGTGTAAATGGCATCACCAGCGTGGTACTGACCGCGAGGTCGCCATTTTCCTGCGGGCGTACCGTCACACTCACGCTGCGTTGCTTATCGGCCGGCAGCTTACTGAAGGCGCGGTCTTCCGCATTGCGCGCATCGCCCGCAAAATAAAGCTGGGTCGTGAAGGGTTTCTGGCCGTCGACCACAATGCGCAGGTTAAAGTGTGGGGCTGATTTTCCATCGGCTGCCGGGAAAATGGTCGTAAAATAAAACTGCCCGGCATTGTTGCTATAAGTGCGCCCTGCCCCGGTAAAAACTGGCACGGCATTGACCAGATCCTCGCGCGTGGCAAGCATGCGTTTACCGAGGGGATCGACCTGCCACAACTCCACCCGCGCATTCATCACCGGCACGCATTTAGCATCCAGAATCGTGCCGTTCAGCAATACCTGCTGTCCCTCAGCCGCCACGGCTTTGCCCGCCGGCATACGCAGATTGTTGCTATTGGGAATATTGGGGGCACCGGGGTAATGCGGAGCATGCATGGCCGGGGTAGGGCTGCATGTATCTGCCCACGCGGGCGACACCATCAGGCTTGCGAAGATTAGCGTCATCCAGCGTAGTGGCCGTAGGCCACAGACGAAATAATGGCTGAATCGATACTGCATGCCTCTTCCCATGACTACCCTCACGCGGCGTGCTGTTTGGCCTGGGCGGCCATTTCTACCGCAGCCGCGATACATGCATCAATACCTTTGGCGATGGGCGAAATTGCATCCTCCCGCATATAGGCGCTGCAGGTGGCAATACGATGCTGACGGTCGATCACCGCCTCGTGGCTTGGCGCTTGCTGATGTATGTTGCCACATGCTTCAATCGCCGCGGCACACCCGGCATCCTCGCCAATGGTGACGGTGATACCTGCATCCTTCAACGTAACGGCAAGCACAGCTGGCGCAATACACAGCGCCGCGATGGGTTTTTTCTGGGCAAAAAAATCGCGCACGATACTGGCAAATGCCGGAAGAATTTCTGCATCTTTGCCTTTTTCGGCAAAGTTAGAGAGGTTTTTGGCGACCCCGAATCCGCCTGGAATAACCAGCATATCGAACGATGTCGCCGCACACTCTACCAGTGGCTGGATCTGGCCACGGGCGATCCGTGCCGCCTCTTGCAAGACGTTGCGCGATGGGCTGAGTTCCGCATTGTTCAGGCAATCATACACGTGCTTTTGCGGTATATCCGGAGCAAACATTTCTACCGCTACACCACGCTGGTCAAGCGCGAGAAGCGACAGCACTGCCTCACGGATTTCAGCGCCATCGGTATGGCCGCAACCGGAAAGAATTACTGCTGCGCGCGTCATGGGTTCCTCCTTGGCAGTGCGCCGGAAGACTAAACCCACCGCATGAAATTGCAACGAGGATTAATGCAGCGTGGCGCGCGCCGGGTGATACTGTGCATCGACGCGGCGCCCCGCGACCTGCTCGGCCCATGTGTGCGGGTCGTTTTCGTTGGCGCTGTGTTCGTTATCATTATCGCTACGCGCCAGTGCTACCATATCAGGCCGCTTAATGGTACCTGCTTCGACGGTGGTCGACGGCGTCGGGATGTCGGCTTTCTTCAGCCCACCTTCCCGGCTGGGCGGCTCGCGCTCGAAATTCAACGCCAGATGGCCAATATCTTTTAGGGCCTTGCCTGCGTCCGCAAATTTGAAGCTAAACGAGCTGTCGATAAGCCGGTACAAGGCTTTATCCATGTGGCCCAACTCGTCGATACTACGGCGGTCATCCACCCGCAGCGCTGTTTCCCCTTTCAGCCACATATACGGCGTGTAAGACAGGGCGGCATCCATGCCATTGCGCAAGGCTTTTTCCCGCGTCAGCAGCAGATCCTTCGCGGAAGCATTGGCGACGCCCGCGCCGTGTATCCATTTCGTAATCGCGCCCGGTTTGCCTTGCGTGATCCAATCCACCATTTTGGTGAGCCCCGTACCCCCATGGAAGCTGGTGGCGCCAAAGACGTTCAGCACATGCTCGAACGGCGTGCGGCGAATGCCGGTGAACTCATAGGGATGCTTGATATCGAAAATGGTTTTGCCCGCACCCGGCGTTGCCTTCAGCACGTTGCCATTGCCGAAAAACACTTTGTCCGGCCGTTTCGCCCCGTGAATCAGCTGCGCGCGTGGGAATACGTCGGAGGCGATATCCTGCAGGAAGATCGGATCATGATTCGCCCCGCCTTGTGCCAGCGCCATGGGAGTTTTCGTCAGCAAGGCGCTTTCACGCGTCGGTTCCGCCATGCGCGCCAGATCATGGTCGGCATAGGCGCCTTTCCACTTGCTTTGTGGGGTACGGAACAACCAGAACGGAATAACGGCGGGCGTCATATACAGGCCCGATTTCAGGAAACTTTTTGTGGCATAGCGCGCCCCGAACCCGACGCTATTGGCTAAGGCGGCCACGGGATTATCGATTTTCGGCGCTTCAAGTTTAAAGCCGTTCTCCTGCCATTTCTGGAATTTGCTGGCGACCGTATCATAGGCTTCCCGATACATCAGCGTATACCAGTTATAGCCCATAAAGCGGAATTGCAGATCGAGCAGCCCGGGCTTTTGGTAACCATCGACGATTTGCCCGGCGCGCAGGTTCACCTCCGGCATATCGCGCGTGGCGACTGTCGCCAGGCCACCATTCCAGCTATGATCGGCCGAGAGTTTAAACCCACCGAATCTTTTCGCCAACGTCTGGCGCTGCCATTTCATCTGGTACACGTAAGGCAAGGCCGCAGCCCAATCTTCGCCGCCATTTTTTGACAGCACGCGCCAACTTGCACGCCCCACTGACTCCAGCCATTTTCCGGCGTTGAACTTGCCTTTATCGCGTGTGGTAGGGCGGCCGTTTTCGTCGACCCACCAGGGCTGCTGCACGTTGGGATCGATCGCTTGAATGATATTCCGGGTCGCCGCATCGCCCAGCGATGCACTGAAGAAATCGAAGGTAATGGTGGCGATTTCCTCGCCCAACCCGCGCCCGTTTAGATATTGCTGGGTACCGCGGTAAAGCTGGGTTGTCGGCGCGCCCGCTGCCTGTTTATATATTTTACTGCGGAAATTCGTCGAGTTCCACGCCGCCGTTGCGCGTTCCAGATGCGTACCGGGTGTCGCGAGATAGGTGATGTTTTCGATGGCCTTGCCCGCGGTCGCATCGAAGAAGCGCGCCGCGTACTGCAATGGCTTGCCGTTTTTCAGCGGCTTGAGTTCACTCAGCGGAATGAAGGATTCGTAGCCCTCCATATGCTTGCGCACCACAATCCCGCCAAGCGTAAAGGCGGCGGCACCTACGATACCGCGCGAAATGAGACGGATTGCAGCACGGCCTTGTGTGCTGTCGCTCCATGCGGGGCGGTCTTCCGTTCCGGAGGCGCCGAACAGGTAGCTCGAATACGAGCTTTTCACCGGGTCGCCGTCCTGCCGCGCATAGGTCGAGCTGGCCGGATATTCACCCGCGCCGCCATATGCTGTGTCGGTACGGCGCGCAGCCACTTCCAGCCGCGCTTCCTTATCCGCGGAAGTCGGACCGTTTGTTCGTGCAGACTGTGTTTTGCTTTCGCTCATTAAAACCCAGAGTTTTCCTCATCTTATAAATTAGCAGATTTACCGCTCCCCGCATGTGAAGCTTTTGTGACATAGCGGCCTGATTTCATGGCTAAAAAGCCCCTGTTTTCCATGCTGCAATGCGGCACTGTTACAGTTCGGTGAAGTTTTTGATTCACCACCGGATTTCGCTCCCGGCCCTACGCGCGTACGTGCTAGACTTGGCCATTGAGGAGAACCATCGCGCTGCATGAGCACGAATTTTACATCGCTTGTCGCTAAAGGATTCCGCCAGAAACGCTTGCTCCCCGCAGCAGAATGGCTGGCGGAGAATGCCTTCATTCCGCCCGGTGCCCACCGGTTGCTGACTGCGGGGGGGCTAACGGTTGGCCTGTGGGGCGGCCGCGAATTCATGGATATCATCGTTGCGCGCCGCTCGTCCGACGGAACGGCCATCACGCGTGAACAGGTGCCGGAAATTTTCCGGCCATTGCATGGGCTGCTGCGCTACAATGCCTATTCCGATGAAGCGCCGGAGCGCTGGAAATCGGTCGTCGACAAGCTTTCCCCCATGGCGCTGGGTGCACTTGGTGCATGGGCCGGCAGCAAAAGCTACATCTATGGCCGTGGACTTCAAGGAAATCCCTTCCATCCCGGCAGCCGCACGGTGCTCGACCATCTCAAACTCGGCAAAGCCCCGATTGCCTCGGCCGATGCCGCCGCCAATATCGCCCAGGGCGATGCGGTGCGCCGCCTTGCGTCGCCGTTATTTGCCATTGGCTCCAGCGCCGGCACCCATTTATTCGGCGGGCTATTTCCATTCACCAACAGCATGAGCGCGCAAACCTTCATGCAGTCGATTGGCCGCAAGCTATGGATTCCCGGCGCCAAGTCCCTCAATACATTTTTTGGCAATCGCGGCTCGGGCGGCAAATACGCCTATGCCGCCATGCGCGATGCCGCCAAATGGATGGAAGCCAATATCCAACAATTCGATTGCGCCGAGCATTGGGCCACCAACGAGGCATTGCGCGCACGCGCCAAAGATGCGTTGCAGATGTTCAAGCATGTCACTCCCGCGCAGGAAGAGAAACTGGCTAGCGCCATGGGCAAGCTCATCGACGCCGGGTACAAGCAAAAAGCCTCGGGCAATCTCTACACGTTCCTGACCCAGGGCGACGGAAGTGCCAAAGCAGTCGGCATGTTCGATGTACCGTTCGAGAACTTGCTGAAATCGGCCGACGTCGATTTGTCCCTTGTTTCGCTCGGCGACAACGGACCATTCACGCTATTCTCGCGCCTGATCGGCTCGCAGAAAGCCGAACGCAGCGTATGGGAAACCTACGCCAAACATTTGAACGAACAGCACGGTTACACACTCGACCCCGCAGCCTTCGCGCTGGAGAAAGTAAAGCTAAGCCGCCTGCATGCCGCGCTGGCCTATGGCGGCGCGGCCGCAACCATCGGTGGTGGGTTGGCGATTGGCGGCACCGCCGCCAATGCATTGAATAAGCGCATTGATACCATGCACAGCCGCACGCCTGATCTGGCGGAAACGTTACTCGGCACCGAGCCCGATTCCGATCCTGCCACCGGCCAGAAGAAACCGCATGGCGGCAACCTTCTCGACTGGCTGAACGGTAAACCGCTCGATGTAATGCAGTGGATGAGCCGGGTGACCATCAACCCACCCTCGATGCACCGCTTCATGAATGCCGCGACCCTGTCGGTTGCGCTTTACGGCGGCATGAAAGTGACGGATGCGTTGACCGGGCGTAAATTGCAGCTGATTAAGTCGGGTGGCCTGGCCAATTCCGTGCTCGAGAAAAAAGATGTATGGGCCGTGCTTCGCCCACTTCATGGTATGCTCAATTACACGCCCGGCAGCGCCCATTTCCAGGACCGCTGGCGGCAGGCGGCGCATTTTATCCTGCCGGTGATTCCCGGTGCGTTCGGCACGTTCATGGGCAGCCATTTATTCTTCCGCGACCGCATTAAATCGCTGGAGAACCCCAAAACGCTGGAGGACTACGCCGATCGCATTTCGGTCGAGCAATCGAAATTCTTTGCCGGCGCCACCGGCCTGACCTCGATTTTCAATACCGGCTCAGGCATCCACCTGCTGCCCATGTTCAACTATTCCAGCAACCTGCATAACCGTTACTTGTTGGCGAGCGGGCAACAGGTAGCCATGCCGGGCCTGGGCAAATGGTGGTCGGGCAATGTCGGGCTTACCCCGTGGGGCGTGAAGCGCAGCCTGCAATATCTCACCAATTACCTGACCTATAACGATGCGCCGCGCCCGCGCGAAATGGCGTCGCTGGTACATTCCATTATTGGCAAGCTCTACCCCGACATGCCGCAAGCCGAACTGTTGAATGCCAAGCAAACCTTCATGAACCGGCTCTATGCCGTCCGTGATCAGTACGTGCACGAAAACCATCTGATGGCTAGCAAGCGCAATGAACTCCACAGTATTATGACTGATATGCTCAGTGGAAAAGGCTTCGAGGAAATGCTGCTGGAAAGTGGGTTGGACCCGACCAAGGCGAACCTTGCATCGAACGGGGTTTCCGGGAAACTGGCCAATTTCTTCACCAGTGGGAAAACGGTTGAAAAACTACGCGACGAGTATCGTGAAAACTTTGCTGAACGGCTAGCCAATCACAAGCCGCGTACCACCGCTGAAATTCTAGCCGAATATGCCGCTCGCGACCCCGCCGTAAACGATAACCAGCACGCCCCCGCCAACGATAATGCCGGGCAAAACTTTGCCGAGCGTGTGGCTTCTCGCCGCGCGGAGGCCACGACCGCAACACCCGTCATCCCGGGTTAAGCCGAGTTTTGGCTTGCAATCTGGCTCAATCCCCCCTAAATAGCCGCTCCCTCGCGAGAGGGAATTACACACGCAGGCTTAGGGCCATTGGGGTGTTCCCACTGTCCCGCCGGTGTCTGAAAAGACTACGGCCTGCGGAGGATCAACCGGTTTATAAGGAGTTAAACCATGTCGGCACTTCCGACCTTTTCGATGCGCGAGCTGATTGATGCTGGCGTTCATTTCGGCCACAAAACTAAACGCTGGAACCCACGCATGGCGCCGTTCATTTACGGCACCCGCAACGACATTCACATTATCGACCTGCAACAGACCGTGCCGATGCTGCATCGCGC
>DITH01000120.1:553-5122 GCA_002422745.1 Alphaproteobacteria bacterium UBA6189 | reverse complement strand
TCGCTGGTGATATGCCGCTGCCATCATACGCAGGGCGATGATTACCGCTGGAAAGTCCGCTTCGACACCGGCCTGATGCCGGATATCACGGTCGCCGTCCGCATGGCGGCGGGCAATGAAAAGCCGCTCGATTATTATCTGCTTCCCGCTCTCGATATCGAAAACCCGAAAATGCGCCTTGCCGAAAATAATGGGCTGGCGCTGGATTCCTATCAGTTTGATGATCTGGAGTTATTTTTCCAGCTGACGGAACGCGTAGCCATAAAGGAAGCCGCATGAGCAAACAGAACGCCACCATCAAGATGATCCCGGTAGACCGGGTCAATATCCTCAATCCGCGCGTGCGCAACCCGAAAATGTTCGACGCCATCGTGCAGAATATAGCCAAAGTGGGGCTTAAACGCCCGATCACCGTCACGCCGTCGCGTTCCCGAGCGGAAGGCAAGGAGTATGATCTGGTCTGCGGTCAGGGACGAATGGAAGCGTACATGGCCTGCGGACAGGCAATGATTCCGGCGCTGGTTATTGACGCCAGCGAGGAACAGGCGCTGATCATGAGCCTGGTGGAAAACGTAGCCCGCCGCAAACACAAGCCCATCGAGCTATTGCAAGGCGTCGAGATACTGCGCAAGCAGGGTTATGACGAGAAAGTCATCGCGGCCAAGGTCGGCCATACGCCCGACTATATCGGCGGCATAATAAAACTGCTTGAGCATGGCGAGGAACGGCTGGTATCGGGCGTGGAAGCCGGTCATATCCCCATTACGCTGGCGCTGGCTATCATGTTGTCTCCGCAGAACGAGCAATCGGCGCTGCAGGAAGCCTATGAAACCGGCCAGCTCAGCGGCCTCAAATTTATGGCGGCGAAACGCCTGTTCGACGAGCGCAAGCGCTCGGGAAAAACGCTGCGCGGTTCCAGAAAACATTCGCAGACGCGCCGGGACGACACTATTTCCGCGCGGGAGATTCTCAAAGCCTACAAACGGGAGGTAGAGCGCAAGCGCCTGTTGGCGCGCAAAGCCGATGTGGTGAACACGCGCCTGCTGTTTCTGGTCGAGGCCATGCACTGCCTGATCAAGGAAGGGCATTTCACAACGCTGCTGCGTGCGGAAGGTCTGGACACCATGCCGCGGCAACTCGCGGATCTGCTGTCAGCCAAGGGAGGTTAATCCATGCATAAGAAGGTAATGAAAGCCACGGTAACGAAACCCAAACTGCTTAACGGCATCAAAATGGGATTCGAGGCCGGAACGGTGGTTCTGAAGCTGGAAGATATCACCCCTCTCAAAATGATGACGGAGGCCATTCGCATCAGCGAAAAGTTTCGGCAGATCGTAGCTTCCATCAAGGAAATCGGCATCATTGAGCCGCCCGTGGTGGCGCCGCGCAAGAAAGACCAGGACAAGCATCTGCTGCTGGACGGGCATTTGCGCATCGAAGCCCTAAAGGAAATCGGCGAACGGGAAGTCACCTGCCTGGTATCCACCGACGACGAAGCCTTCACCTACAACAAGCATATCAGTCGCCTGTCAACTATTCAGGAGCACCGCATGATTCTGCGGGCGGTCAAGCGCGGCGTGTCGGAGGAAAAGATCGCGCGGGCGCTGAACTTGAATACGGCCAACATTGAGCGCAAGCGCAATCTGCTGAATGGTATTTGCCCGGAAGCGACCGATCTGCTGAAGGATAAAATGGTCGCCAGCAACGTATTTAAAGTTATGAGGCGCATGAAAGCCGTGCGCCAGATCGAATCCGCCACCTTGATGAACGACGCCAATATTTATTCGTTTTCCTACATCCAGGCGTTGCTTGCCGCGACGCCGAAGGCGCAGCTGGTCGACCAGGTGAAACCGAAAAAGGTTAAAGGACTGGATGAACAGCAGATGGCGCGCATGGAGGCGGAGATGGGAAGCCTGCAGGGAGAGTACCGGCTGATCGAGGAAAGCTACGGCACCAACGTCCTGAATCTAACGGTTTCCAGAACCTACCTATCTACGCTGCTGGGTAATAACCGCATTGTGAAATACCTGACGCAGCAGCATCCTGAATTCCTGACGCAATTCAAAAAAATCGCGGAAATGACATCGCTAGGTGGCGAAGCCAACGCGTAAGGGTTTGAACACCACAAGCAGAGACCGGGATCTGTATAAGCGCCGGGACTGCGGGAGAAGCCGCACGAGGGGCGGATCAAGCGTAGTGGTGGGAACGGCGGCGAACCCGTCCTGGCCCACTAGGCCAGCCGAGGTTTCGCTGGCCGACTGCGCGTTGCATGTGCCGCGCAGCCGCTTACACACCGGCGTTGTAGCGGCGTACACGCGCTCCGCCGGTGTTTTTTTATCAACTATATTGGTAAGCTTCAAGGAAACGGAGAACAGTTAGAGATGTCCACTCTAGCTTTCTGGTCTTTGAATGTGGACAGATGCTTATTATAGCGCTCGAAGAAAATTCGGCAGAAATGATCCAACTCATAAGGAGAGAGATGTTCAAAGGATTCGATAAAATCTACATAACCTTGTTGCGTCATAGGGGTCAATTCACACCCGCGAAGAATTGCCGCATGATTACGGATGCCTGCTCCTTGAGTTTGATGCAGCGGTCGTAGCGGATATATTCCTGCACGATGCCGGTGAGATAACAAAACAGCGACAGGGTGAGGATTTTCGGGTCGGCATCCTTTGGCAGGTGCCCCTTGGACTGGGCGCGCTCAAAATACCGCGACAGCAGCTTGAAATTTTCCGCGCGCTGTTTACTCTGGCTTTCCAGCACAGGCTCGAACTCGCCCGAATAGTCGCATTTCAGGTAAAAAATCGTCAGCAGCCGCTTCTTTCGCGCGTCCCGTCCGAGATCCGCCAGCAGGTTGCCGCATATTTCCTCAAGCTGCCTCAGCGGATGAGGATGATCCTTTTCGAGGTCTTGCAGAATGGCGTGCGTGAACGGCTCATGCAGCTGGTCGTGCAGCGCCGTGAAAATATCCACCTTGCTTGTGAAATGCCAGTATACCGCCCCGCGGGTGACGCCCGCTTCGGCGGCGATTTCATTAAGGCTTGCCTGGGCAACCCCTTTTTTGACGAACACAAGCGAGGCCGCTTCAAGAATACCCTCTCGTGTTTTTTGCGCGTCTTCCTTGGTTTTTCTCGCCACGGACTAACTCCTTGGTACGATTAAGCGATTGACATATACATACATGTATGTATATTAATTCGGTCGGATTGTCCATACCTTAATCGTTATCCACGAGAATGCGTAGTGTGTGGATAACGTTCTATTTTCGGGAGGGAAATAATGAAAAAAAGAACCCTGTTCATCGGAGGCATTCTGATCGTGACTGCGCTGGGCTATGCATTCTGGCCGTTCGGCTCCAAACAGGGCGGCCCGGATGGAAAAGGCCAGGCCGTTCCCGTGACGGTGATGCGGATGCAGACCGAAAAAACCACTCTCCACGAGGAACTCCCCGGCAGGATAGTGGCGTTCAAGGTGGCGGAAATCCGCCCGCAGGTCGGCGGCATTGTCACCAATAGGCTGTTTGAGGAAGGCAGCGACGTCAAGCAGGGCCAGCAGCTTTACCAGATCGATCCCGCTCCTTATCAGGCGGCGTATGACAGTGCGAAGGCCAATCTGTCGAAGGCGGAGGCCAATGTCCTATCGGTCAGCGCCAAAAGCGCGCGTTACGAAGAGCTGGTTAAAATCGAAGCGGTGAGTAAGCAGGACTATGACGACATACGGGCGTCGCTCTCCCAGGCCAATGCGGATGTCGCCATCGCCAAGGCGGCAATGGCGCAGGCAAAGATCAGCCTGAATTACACCAAGGTATATGCCCCCATTTCCGGGCGCATCGGGAAATCCAGCGTGACCACGGGTGCGCTGGTCACGGCCAGCCAGCCGGAAGCGCTGGCCCAGATCACCCAGCTTGATCCGGTTTACGTCGATATGACGCAATCCAGCGCCCAGATGATGCGGATGCGCGCCCATCTTGAGGACGGGAAAGAAGCGCCCGTGGCGCTTTTTCTGGAAGGCGAAAAAACTCCCTACGCGCATGAGGGCAAGCTGCAATTCACCGAGGTTACGGTCGATCCCACCACCGGCTCGGTGCTGCTTAGGGCATTATTTCCCAACCCCGACGGAACGCTGCTGCCGGGACTGTTCGTGAGGGCGCAGATAAAGCTGAAGGAAGAGGATTCGCTGCTGGTACCGCAGAAAGCCGCCACCCGGTCGCCGGATGGCAGTCTCAGCGTCTGGGTGGTGGACGGTGAGAACAAGGTCGCGCCAAGGCCGGTCTCCGCCGAAAAGGCCATCGGCGACAAATGGCTGGTGAAGGACGGCGTGCAGGTTGGCGATATTATCGTGCTGGAGGGTTTCCAGAAAATTACACCCGGCGCAACGGTGATGTCCGCTTTTGAAGGCGAAGCGCCGGATCAAGCGGCAAAAGAACCCGCCAAGAAGCCGGAGGGACACTGATGTCCAGGTTTTTTATCGACCGTCCGGTTTTCGCTTGGGTTATCGCCATCATTATCATGCTGGCCGGGGCGCTTTCCATATTCCGCCTGCCGGTGGAGCAATACCCCAACATCG
>DITH01000120.1:0-524 GCA_002422745.1 Alphaproteobacteria bacterium UBA6189 | reverse complement strand
CACGCAGGTCATCGAGCAGAAAATGACGGGCATCGACCACCTGCGCTACTTCACCGCCAGCAGTTCCGATGGCCGCGCCACCATCACGGTTATCTTCGAGCCGGAAGCCAATCCTGATATCGCCCAGGTGCAAACCCAGAACAAGCTGCAATCCTCCCTGCCGCAATTGCCGATAGAAGTGCAGAACCAGGGCGTCACCGTCACCAAATCCAACGACAGCTTCCTGCTCGTCGCGGGTTTTTATTCCGAGGACGGCAGCCTGAGCCAGGACGATCTGGGCGACTTGCTTTCCTCCAGGGTGCAGGATGCCGTGTCGCGGGTGAACGGCGTGGGCAACGTCACCGTGTTCGGCGAGCCGCACGCCATGCGCATCTGGCTCAATCCGCACAAGATGCTGAGTTACGGCCTGACCACGCTCGATGTAAGGAACGCCATCCAGACGCAGAATACCGACGTTTCCGCCGGTCAGCTCGGCGGGCTTCCCGCCGTGGAGGGGCAACAGCTTAACGCCACCATCACCGCGC
>DITH01000141.1 GCA_002422745.1 Alphaproteobacteria bacterium UBA6189 | reverse complement strand
GATCCCGAAAGTGGAAACCTGCATCAGCGCCCTGCGCGCCGGGGTGAATGCGGCGCATATTCTCGATGGCCGGATTCCGCATGTGCTGCTGATCGAAACCTTCACTGCTGGCGGCGCCAGCACCATGATCAAGGCATAATTCCTGCGAGGGGTTGCTCTTCGCGCGTCGGCCTAAAGGTGCGAACGGAACTCATCCACCAATTGCTGATACATCACACGCTTGAAGGGTACGATAATATCCGGCAGCGTTTCCATCGCCACCCATTTCCATTCGGAAAATTCGGCATGCGTGGTGGCAATGTCGATATCCGCATCCGCCCCGTCGAACCGCATCAGGTACCATTTCTGTTTCTGTCCGCGAAACCGCCCGCCCCATAATTTGGGGATGAGATGATCGGGCAGATCGTAGGTCAGCCATTGTGCGGATTCGGCCAATACTGTGGCCTTATCGGTGCCGATTTCCTCCTTCAGTTCTCGCAGGGCCGCCGCGCCGGGTTCTTCCCCGTCATCGATGCCGCCTTGCGGCATCTGCCAGGCTTCCGAGGTCATGTCGATGCGCTTGGCGACAAACACCTGATGCTGCGCATTGAGCAGCATCATGCCGACGCCGGGACGGTAGGGCAGGGCATTAATGACCACCGGAGGATTCCTTCTCGGCGCTGTCGCCCCCACCATGGCCGCCACTTGCTTTGGGTGCTTCCGGTGGCGGCGACGGTTCGTCCGGTCCATACATGGCCGAAAGGGGGGCCAGTTTTACCGTGGCAGGCAGGCGAGTGGTTTTAAGCCATTCGGCCAGCATGCTAAGCGTTTGCGGCCGGGCGGAGGCCACCACAATCAGGGTTGGCTGCTGCTCGGCCAGTTTAGGAATGCTGGCCAGCTTGCTTTGTAAAAACGCCGCGGAACCGGTGGAGTCGAGCACCATATCGGCACGCCGAATCACTGCCTGCAGCGCGTCTTTCTTGGTCAACTCTTCGACACTGCGCGCCGGGTAGGTGGAGAGCAGGAATAATCCGCGGCTTTCCAGGTCGGCGACAACCTTCTCAAAATCCTTGCTGGTGCTGAAGCTATCTTCCGGCGGCAGCACATACCCCACCGCCCCCAGCGTTTCATGCAGCGTTTCATGCAGCCGCTCGCGCTGCTCGGTTTCTTCCTGGCCGACGATCAGTCCTAGCGGGCCGGGATCGTCCTGCGGGTAGCGTTTGGTCTGGGTGGGCAACATGCCCCAGGTTTCAAACCCTGCCGTGCGCAAGAGGGCGATGTAGGGCTCGGCATCGAGCGCATAGGGCGAAAGCGCGATGGCGACGTCGCGCGGCAGATCGAGCATTTGCTTCACGCTGGCATCGTTGAAGCCGGCATCGGTAATCACGAAGCTGATGTAATGCATATCCTTCTGCCGCTGGAAGCGCTTGGCATACAGCATGGCCGGTGTGATGTCGTTTGCGCCACGCTTGGGTAGGGAAAGCTTGCCGCTGATGTCGGTAATTTCCGGTGCCGGCGGCAACACGGTGCTTTCATGCGTGCGCGGTAAATCGGGCAGGCTTACTGCGTCGGGCGTGGTTCGCAGCAGCGGCGCATCGGGCGGGGTCTGGCTGGTAACGGGTTCGGGAGCGGGTGTAGACCCCACCGGCTCCTTGGTCGCCGTATCGGCTTCTTCCTCGGACTCGTCATCCGGCCCGATATCGAAGGCCGCGGCCGCTTCATCGGCACGGTCGCCGCCCGACACCATGCCGGTCGCCGGATCGATCATCACCCGTTGCCCGCTGCGATTGGCGTCGAGGATTTCTTTAGCCGGACGCCCGGCCAGATCCACCAGGCTGGTGGCAAGCCCCAGCGTCATCAGCAGAAATAAGGTGCCCCACAACAGGGTAACGGGCGGCAGGCGGTGCGATGTAAATGGCCACCGCACACGCACCTATTTCACCGTGCTGGTGCCCGCCGAGGCGGATTGCGCGGCGGCAGGCAACATGGTTTTGCCATAGATTGCCAGCGCCCGGATCAGGTCGAGCGCGCGGCTGAGCTGGTAATCCTGCTCGGAGCTGACATCCTTATCGACCGCGACGGATGGCGCAGGTTTCGGCAAGGGCGCGGTGGGTGTTTCCTCGCCTTGCTCGTTGTTCAGGTGTCCGCGAAGCGAAGCTTCCGAAATGCTCATGCCGGCGGTTAGCGTTTCGACTTTCGCCTGCTGTACCATAATATCGGGCACGATGCCGGTAGCCTGGATCGATGTGCCGGCGGGCGTATAATAGCGCGCCGTGGTGAGGCGGATCGCGCCATGGCTATCGATCGGGATCACGGTTTGCACCGAACCTTTGCCGAAGCTCTTGGTGCCAAGCGCCACGGCGCGCTTATGGTCGCGCAGCGCACCGGCAACAATCTCCGACGCCGAAGCCGAGCCCTCGTTGATGATTACCACTACCGGCAGGCCGTCGGAAATATCGCCCGGCGTCGCGCTGTAACGGCGCGAATCGGCTGGATTGCGCGAGCGGGTCGAGACGATTTCGCCATGATCGAGGAAGGCGTCCGACACCGCGATCGCCTGGTCGAGCAGNNCCGGGTTGTTGCGCAGATCGAGCACGATCCCCTTCGGTTTGCCGATTGCTTTCTTTTCTTTATCGAACGCTTCTTTCATCGCCCCAGCAGTATTTTCCGAGAAGGAGGTGATGCGTAAGTAAATGATATCGCCTTCCTGGCGGCTGCGTACCGACTGGATTTTGATCAAGTCGCGGGTGATGGTGACGCCAAACGGCTCCTTCGCCCCTTCGCGCAGGATGGTGATTTTTACCTTGCTGCCGATGCGGCCGCGCATTTTCTCTACCGCGTCCGACAGGGTGAGCCCCATGACCGGCTGACCATCGATCTCGCTGATGAAATCGCCCGGTTTTACGCCGGCTTTGGCGGCGGGCGTGTCATCGATCGGTGACACGACTTTCACCAGGCCGTTTTCCATCGTCACTTCGATGNNTCGAGCGAGGTCAGCATGCCGTTGAGTGCCGACTCGATGAGCTTTTTGTCGGCTACCGGCTCGACATACTCGCTGCGCACGCGGTCGAATACCTCGCCGAACAAATTGAGCAGTTCGTAGGTGGACGGATCCTCTTCCGCGGTTTTGGCGACGGCCGGGGCGCCCAGTAACGTGGTGGCGAGCAGCGATACAAGGAGAGGGCGGGCAAACAGGCGGGGGATGAACATAGCGTCTCGTGTGGGGTTAGCGGTGAGGGTCAGAATACCGCGATTGCAATTTATGCGCCAAGCTTACCGAACCAGCCCGCCGGGTCAATAGGCTTACTGCCATCGCGTAGCTCATAATAGAGAGTTGGTGCACGACCTGCGCCCATTTTGCCGATGGGTTCTCCCGCCCCGATACGCTGGTTTAAGGTAACCGCAATATCACCCAGCCCGGCCAGCAGCGAGATTTTGCCGCCATGATGGCGCACCAGCACCATGCGGCCGTAATCGCGGAACGGCCCGGTAAACACAATATCGCCCGCGGCGGGCGAAATAACGCTGCCACCCGCCCGGCTGGTCAAAACCAGACCGCGATAGGTCTCGTTGGCGGTTTTGCGCTCGCCGAACCGGTGCAGCACCTCGCCCGATACCGGTAATTTCCATGTGCCACGGCTGGTGCTGGCAACCGGCGGTGCGGCCGGACGCGCGCTGGCAATCGCGGCGCGGTTACGGTCGTCTTCCAGCTTGCCGATCAGCTCCTGCAACGATTGCGACTCGCGCGAGAGTTTGGCGACACGTGCCTGCGCCGCCGCCAGATTCCGGCTAAGCTCGGCTTGCAACCGTTGCCGTTCGGTGAGCTGGCGGTTCAGCGCGGCCTGTTTCGTCGCCATTGCGTCACTCGCTTTGGCCAGGCGCTTGGCGCTGGCATCGGCACTGATGCGCAGCGCCTCCAGCTCCTCGAGATCGCCGCGCAACCCCTCAGCCCGCTCGGCCAGCGCGCGGGTCACATGCTGCATCGCCCGTGCCGTGCGCAATACCTGATGCACATTTTCCGGCTCGGCGATCATCGCGGTGGGGGGAATCTGCTGGAGGTGCAGCAGGCTTGCCAGTGTGGCGCCATATTCCTCACGCCGGGCGTTGAATTCTTCTTCTTTTGCCTGTAGGCGGCGGCTCAGGGTGGCGGCGCGTTTTTCCTCGTCGCTTACCTTACGCTCG
The DNA here is from genome assembly GCA_002422745.1 of Alphaproteobacteria bacterium UBA6189. Classification (GTDB taxonomy): domain Bacteria; phylum Pseudomonadota; class Alphaproteobacteria; order Rickettsiales; family UBA3002; genus QFOX01. Next base: position 3,553 of record DITH01000141.1, on the reverse strand, counting down.
GCGATCTGCAACTCGGCGGCAAGTGCGGTGGCGTCGGCGCGCAATGCCTTCACCGCCTGCTCGCTGCGGGCGAGTTTTTTGCGCAGGGTTGCGGCATCTTCCTTGCTGGCGGCGAGGGAGGATAAGGTAGCGTCGAGCTTGTCGCGCGGCGCCTGGCCCCAGGCCGGCGTCACGGCGATGAGGCAGGCAATGAGGGGCAGACTACGCCACATGGCGCGCAGCATCGTTCAGCAAATTGCGCCCGGTCATTTCCGTCGGCTGCGGCAGGCCAAGCACATGGCACAGGGTGGGCGCGATATCGGCCAGGGCGCCATCCGCCAGTATGCCGGACTGGTTGGCGTAGGCCGCGCCGACCAGCAGGCATGGTACCGGATTCAGCGTATGGGCGGTATGGGCCTGGCCCCCGGTCTCATCGTGCAGGCACTCGGCATTGCCGTGATCGGCGGTAACCAGCATCGCCCCGCCCACTTCTTCCACCGCTTCCGCCACCACGCCCAAACAGCGATCGACCGCTTCCACGGCTTTCATCGCCGCCGCCAAATCACCCGTATGGCCGACCATGTCGGTATTGGCAAAATTGACCACGATCAGGTCATAGGTGCCGTCCCCGATGGCCGCGACCAGCCTGTCTGTCACCTCCGGCGCGGACATTTCCGGCTTCAGATCATAGGTCTTCACATCGGGCGACTGGATCAGAATCCGGTCTTCGCCTGGAAAGACGGCTTCCTGGCCGCCATTCAGGAAGAAGGTGACANNCGACCATGTCGGTATTGGCAAAATTCACGACAATGAAGTCGAACCCGCCGCTGCGAATGGCGGCGACTAACTGCTCGGTCACTTGCGGCGCAGACATCTCGGGTTGCAAATCATAGGTGGCCACCTTGGGGCTCGGGATCAAAATCCGTTCCTCGCCGTCAAACGGCGTCTCCTGCCCGCCGGAGAAAAAGAAAGTGACATGGGCGTATTTTTCGGTCTCGGCAATGCGCAGCTGACGCAACCCATGCTGGGCGATCCATGCGCCGAGATTGTTGGCCAGCGCGACGGCGGGAAACAATGCGGGAATTAACGGGTGCAGCAACGCGCTATATTCCACCATGCCGAGTTTAGCGCCGAACCGCAGGTAACGGCTGCGCTCGAAGCCGGTAAAATCGGCGATGGTCAGGGCATCGAGCAACTGGCGGGCGCGATCGGCGCGGAAATTGGCCATGAACAACCCGTCGCCGTCTTTCATACCCTTGTAGGGGCTGATCACGGTCGGCAGCACAAATTCGTCGGAGGTGCCGGCGGCGTAACTGGATTCAATCGCCGCGCGCGGCGATTCGGCGAGCTCACCCATGCCATCGACAATTGCTTCATAGGCGCGTTGCACGCGCTCCCAGCGCTTGTCGCGGNNTTTGCGGGGCGGTGTCGCGCCCGTCGAGAAATGCATGGATAACCACCGGCACACCGCGTGCGGCCACCAGCTTCGCCAGTGCCGCCATGTGATGCTGGTGTGCATGCACCCCGCCATCGGACATCAGCCCCATCAGGTGGCAGACACCGCCGCTTTGCAGTAATGCGGCAATAAACGCTTCCAGCTGCGGGTGTTTTGCCAACGAGCCGTCGGCAATCGCCGCGTCGATGCGCGGCAAATCCTGCATGACCACGCGTCCGGCGCCGATATTCATATGGCCGACTTCAGAATTTCCCATTTGTCCGGTTGGCAGCCCCACCTCGGCTTCCGACGCGGCCAGGCGGCTCATCGGGTAGGTGGCGCGCAAGCGGTCCCAATGCGGGGTATGGGCTTGGCTGATTGCGTTATGCGGCGAAGGTTCACCCTCACCCCAACCATCGAGAATGCATAAAACGACAGGCTTCGGACGGGTCATGACAGCTCGTTTCAGTAGGTGGACGCGCTGTATCTATAAGCCCTGTGGGGCGACGACTCAAGACGTTCGCGCCATTAATGCCCAAGATGATACGGATGTCCCACCGTAATGGTGTAGGCGCGGTAAAGCTGTTCGGCCAGCAGCACGCGTACCAGCTGGTGTGGCCAGATCATCGTGCCGAAGGCCAGCCGTGTATGGGCCGCGCCCAGCACCGCATCGCCCAACCCGTCCTGCCCGCCGATGGCAAAGACCAGTTTTTTCACGCCCCGTTGCTGATGGGTCTGGATGGATTGGGCAAATGTTTCGCTGGTAAGCAGGTCGCCTCGCGCGTCGAGCGCGACCAGGCGGGATTCTTTATCGAGCAGTGCCAGAATGGCTTGCCCTTCGCGGGCCGTGCGCGCTTCGGCGCTCACATTGCCGGGCGCATCGGGCAGTTCCTTGATGGTGATATCCCAACGGGTGCGTTTCAGGTAATCGGCCACCAGTTCGGCCGCCGGGCCACGCTTCATGCGGCCAATCGCGGCGATAACCAGCTGCATGGATCAGGCGTCCGGCGCGGCGGGCAGGGCCCACATTTTTTCGATATTATAAAACTGGCGCACTTCCGGACGGAACAGATGCACCACCACGTCGCCCGCATCGAGTAATACCCAATCGGCGGTTTCGCGTCCTTCGATATGCAGGGCCGGGGTGCCGGCTTTTTTCAGGGCTTCCGCAACATGGTTGGCGAGTGCTGCGACATGCCGCTGCGAGCGGCCGGAAGCGACGATCATGACATCGGCGAAGCTGCATTTGCCCGCCAGGTCGATGGTGACGATTTCTTCGGCTTTGTTGTCGTCGAGCGTCGCGGCGATCAACGCGGTTTGTTGCGTGGCCAGCGCCGCACTCGGACTCGGCGCGGCGGCTTTTTTCTTCGGGGCGGATTTAGGCGTCGCGGAAGTCCGTTTGCTGCGGCTCGCCGCCGGTTTTTTTGCAGTAACTATGGGGCTTCTCCAACAGATTGCTTACNNAGAAACGCATTGGTTCCAAGTGAATTCCGCAATTCGGTCGCCGAAAGCGGATGGCGCGGAATCGTCAGGTAGGTCCAGGCTGGCGCTACGACATCGGCCAAACTGGCCGCGTTTCGTTCCGGCAGGCGCTGCTGGCGATACCGCAGTGCAAAGGTCCGATGTAAGGCCTTCAAGCCGTATGGCGCGCGGTCGAGCACGGCGATGGGGATACGCGCGGCAATCGATTGCCAGGCGCGCCACCGATGAAAACTGGAAAGGTTGTCGGCACCCATCAGCCATATAAAACGCGTTCCTACGTAAATTCTCTGTAGGTAGTCGATCGTGTCGGTGGTGAAACGCAGCGCCTGCTTGGCCTCGATATCGAGCACGCGGATGCGCGGATGCCGCGCGACCAGGGTGGCCTTGGCCAGCCGGGTGGAGTATCCGGCCATATCGGTATGCGCTTTCAGGGGGTTTTGTGGCGACACCAGCCACCAGATTTCATCGAGCTGCAGACGCTTCAGCGCCTCCAGCGAAATATGGCGATGCCCGGCATGGGCCGGGTTGAACGAACCGCCCAGCAAGCCAATGCGGCGCTTAGCCTGCACGCACCGCTCCGCCCGGCGAGGGGGTCGAGACGATGTATTTATAGGTCACTAATTGCGCAGCACCCACCGGGCCACGCGCATGCAGCCG
>DITH01000098.1 GCA_002422745.1 Alphaproteobacteria bacterium UBA6189 | reverse complement strand
ATTTTCAACGCCATCACCATCGAAGCCTGCCTGAAGCGTCGCGCCAGTTTCGGCGGTACGGCGCCAAAGCAAGTCCGCCAGGCGATAGCCCAGGCCCGGAAAGATTATTTATGAGCCGCGCGGTTCTTGTTCTGGTGGCGGCTGCGCTGGTGCTAAATGCCTGCGGTTACCGCCGCCCGTTGATACGCCCGGCAGATATCCCTGCCTATGAGCGCGAGCGGGCCGATAAATTGAAGAAATACGAAACACGGCAGGCCGACGAAGCCTTGCCCGCCGTGCCGCCCGCCACCCCTAACCTCGTGCCGTAAACCGATGGATTATTTTACGTATAAACACGGCAGCCTGCATGCCGAGGATATTAGCATCCATACGCTGGCCGAACAGGTTGGCACGCCGTTTTATTGCTATTCCGCTGCAACGCTGCGGCGTCATGCGCAGGTATTTCGTGCCGCCCTCGCGCCACTTAACCCGCTCGTGTGTTTTGCCGTGAAGGCAAACAGTAACCTGGCGGTGCTCAAACTGCTGGGCAACGAGGGACTGGGCGCCGATGTGGTGTCGGAAGGCGAAGCGCGGCGCGCCATCGCGGCAGGCATCGCGCCGGAGAAAATTGTTTTTTCCGGCGTTGGCAAAACGGCGCATGAAATGCGCTATGCGCTCGAAGCAGGAATTTTCCAATTCAATGTGGAATCCGATCGCGAATTGCTAACCCTTAACGACGTCGCGCAATCGCTCGGCCTCAAAGCCGCCATTGCCTTGCGGGTGAATCCAGATGTAGACGCCGCCACCCATGCAAAAATTTCCACCGGCAAAAAAGAAAACAAGTTCGGAGTGGATATTGAAGCCGCCCCGGCGCTTTACCGACTGGCCGCCACCCTGCCCGGTATTCTGGTGCAGGGTGTGTCTGTACATATCGGCTCGCAGCTGACCAGCCTTGAGCCGTTCCGCGCCGCCTATCTGCGCGTGCGAGAACTGGTGCAGCAATTACGTAGCGAGGGCATTCCGATCCGCACCATTGATCTGGGTGGCGGGCTTGGCGTGCCTTACGAAACGGAAGCCCCACCCCTGCCCGATATGTACGGCGCGATGGTGTGCGAGCTGTTCGGCGATTTTCCCGGTGAGTATATCTTCGAGCCCGGGAGGTTGATCGCCGGCAATGCCGGGTTGCTGGTGGCGCGGGTGCTGTATCTCAAGCAGGCGGCTAAAACCTATGCGATTCTCGATGCGGGAATGAACGACCTGATGCGCCCTGCACTGTACGATGCGGTGCATCATCTCATCCCTGTGACGCAGCATCACGGCAGCACGGGCCCGCTCGATATTGTCGGGCCGGTATGTGAATCCTCCGACCTGTTTGCCAAGGATGTGACGCTTGGTGAAATACAGGAAGGCTCGCTGGTGGCGTTCCGCACCGCGGGTGCCTACGGGGCCAGCATGGCCAATACATACAATTCGCGCCTGCTGGTGCCGGAAGTGCTGGTCGATGGCGCGCGCTTCGCGGTCGTGCGCCCACGGCCAAGTTATGACGATATGCTGCGGCAGGACAGCCTGCCCGACTGGCTGTAACTTTTGCATAGCACCAAGCTGCGCGAGCTGTGAAGCGACCAGATGCCCACGTGAGCAAACGAGATCAAGAGCTCCTTCATGCGGGGTTTCTAGTGCACGTCCATGTAGCCGATGAAGGGCAGCTCCCGATACAGATTGGCATAATCGAGCCCATAGCCGACGACGAATTTATCGGGAATGCTGAAGCCGACGAAATCGGCTTTCACTTCGACTTCGAGCTTCCCGGGTTTTTCCAGCAGCACAGCGGTTTTAATGGTTTTAGCGCCGCGCGCACGCAGCAGCTCGGTGGCGAAGGTCAGGGTGCGGCCGCTTTCCAGGATATCGTCGAGGATGAGCACACTGCGGCCTTCCACCGCGTCGGTAATATCGCGGGCCAGCACCACTTCGCCGGAGCTTTGCGTTGCGGTGCCATAGCTTGAGAGCGTCATGAAGTCTATCTCGGGATGCACGCCGATGGCATAGAGTTCGCGCACCAGGTCGGAGGTGAACATGAACGAGCCGCGCAGCAGCGAAATAATCACCAGATCCTCACCCACCACGCTGGCAATCTCGGCGGCCAGCGCTTCGACCCGCTCTTTGATTTCAGCCGCGGTGAACAACACTGGGATGCTACGTTTGGATTTGGGTTGCGGTTTGACGGTCATGTTACCTCATCATCAATTGCAGCGGGTGACCGAGATCGAGCGCAATACTGGCGACGTTGTCGGCAAAGCTGGTTTCCACATTATCGATCCGGAAGGGGTAGGTATCGCCCGCTTTTACCGTTTCGTTCACCTCGTAATCGCGGCTCCAGATAACCGCTCCTTCCGGGTTTTTCAACTGCACCCGCACGACCGGCAGGATGCGCGGCTCGGCACTGCGATTACTGATACTGCCCGCCAGCAGAAAGTTGGTTTGCCCCGCCTCTTTGGTGAGGCGTTGCATGGCGACATCCTCGAACACCAGCCCGTCGGTCGGGGTGACGCCTGCAGCGCGGTAAATACCGGAAAGCACTGGCTGGCGAAGCCAGTTCGGGTAGTAGGCGGTGAAGGCTACCAACACCCATAACCCAATCACCAACGGCACGCCCCACATGAACGGCGTGGCAGAAATCGGCCCTTTGCGGATCACCGGCAATTGCGGCGGCGTACTGGAAACGGGATTATCCTGAATAGCATGTTCGGCCGCCATGGCGACGAATTCCGGTATCGCGGCACCTTCGGGTTTATCGGCGTGCCACTGATGCGAACAGCGGCCACATTTGACCGTGCGCCCCTCCGGCGGGATCAGCGGGTCGGGCACAATAAAACGGGCTTGGCATTCCGGACATTGCAGAATCATGCGTGCACCATAATCGATTTGGCGGTGGCAATCTACACGAGATATGGTTTAAGCATCCATACGATGATCCGTTGTCAGAACATGTCGCTGGAGTACCTCGCAGGCAAACCCGTGCTGCGGCACCTGAACCTGCATCTGGAACCTGGCTCCTTTACCTTTATTGCCGGGGCAAGCGGGGCGGGTAAATCCTCGCTGTTAAGCCTGCTTTCGCTATCGCTGAAGCCGACAGCAGGCACGTTGCAGCTGTTCGGGCAGGATGTCACCGAGCTGACGCGCGAGGCTCTGCCCGTACTGCGCCGAAAAATCGGCACGGTGTTTCAGGACTACCAGCTACTCAACCACCTGACGGTGGCCGAGAATGTCGGGTTGCCGTTGAAAATCCTCGGTGAATCGCCCGATATGATCGATGAAAAAGTCCATGAGCTACTCGCCTGGATTGGGCTCGATGGATTTGCCGATGTGCGCCCCCCCCTGCTTTCCGGCGGTCAGAAGCAACGCGTCGCCATTGCGCGCGCCGTTATCAATAAACCGCTGCTGATTCTGGCCGACGAGCCCACCGGCAACCTCGACCACGAACTCAGCATGAAATTGATGCATTTGTTCCGCTCGCTTAACCGGGTCGGCACCACCATCGTCTTTGCTACCCACGACGAATCACTGATGGAAGCCTTCCAGTATCCAAGCCTTTATTTGCGCGACGGCCAGCTTTTCCGCACCCGGCGTTAGGTTTCCCTGCTTTGCAGGTTCCTGGCC
>DITH01000075.1:777-6504 GCA_002422745.1 Alphaproteobacteria bacterium UBA6189 | reverse complement strand
TGGGCGGCATGCTCACCAACTGGAGCACCATCCAGAACTCGATCCGCCAGCTGCGCAAATACGAAGAGCTGCTGGGCGATGCTGAGAATTCCGGCCTCACCAAGAAAGAACTGCTGCAAGCCCGCCGTGCCCGTGACAAGCTGGACCGTTCACTGGGCGGCATCCGCGATATGGGTGGCAAGCCGGATCTGCTGTTCATCATCGACACCAACCGCGAAGACCTGGCGGTAAAGGAAGCCCAGAAGCTGGGGATTCCGATCGTGGCGATCATCGACACGAATTGCACCACCGAGGAAATCGATTTCCCGATTCCCGGCAACGATGACGCCACCCGCGCCATCAAGCTGTACTGCAAACTGATTTCGGACGCCGCGCTGTCGGGCCTCAAAGCCACGGCTAAGGCGGAAGAAGAGTTTGTTGCCAGCGCTGCCGCGCCGTCGGACGAAGCCAAGGAAGGCGAAAGCGAACGCCAGACCCGCGAGCGTATCGGCCGTGAAGCCAACGCCAAGTCGGCGCGTGGCAAAGGCAAGGTCGAGAAAGCCGCTCCGGCGAAATCGACCAAGAAGGAAGCCTTCGCTGCTGAAGCCAAAAAGGCCGCTGCTTCCAAGAAGAAGCCGGAAGAAGCTGCCGCCGAGGAAGCCGCACCCGCCGATCAGGGCGACGATGCGACCGCTACCGAGGCTACGGCCAAAAAGACCCGCGCTAAAAAGAGCGCTTAATGCCGCGTGAATCGTGAAGGATGGGCCGCGATAGGAATATCCGGCTCGTCCCTCACTCTCACCATTCACTACACACGGAGAATATCATGTCTGCACTACTGGTAAAAGAACTGCGCGAGCGCTCGGGCGCTGGCATGCTGGATTGCAAAAAAGCCCTCGACGCCAATAATGGCGATGTAGAAGCCGCCATCGACTGGCTGCGCACCAAAGGCCTTGCTTCGGCCGCTAAAAAATCCGGCCGTATTGCGGCCGAAGGCCTCGTTGGCGTCGCCAGCAGCGGTAAAGAAGCTGCCGTGGTTGAAGTCAACTCGGAAACCGATTTCGTTGCCCGCAACGATCAGTTCCAGGCACTGGTGGAACAAACCGCCCAGAAAGCCCTTGAAAGCAACGGCGATACCGACGCGCTGAAAACCCAGCAACAGGATGCTATCACCAACGCCATCGCCACCATCGGCGAAAACATGAACCTGCGCCGCGCCGTTAAATTGTCGGTAAGCGACGGTGTCGTGGCCACCTATGTGCATACCGCCGTGAAGCCGGGCTTAGGTAAAATCGGCGTGCTGGTGGCTCTGGAATCGACCGGCGACAAAGCCGCGCTCGAAGCCCTCGGCAAACAAATCGCCATGCATGTCGCCGCTGCCAAACCCGAAGCACTGAACCGCGAATCGGTCGATGCATCGAAGCTGGAGCGCGAGCGTAGCGTCCTTATCGAGCAAGCCGTTGCCTCGGGCAAACCGCAGGAAGTGGCCGAGAAAATGGTCGAAGGTCGCATCCGCAAATTCTACGAGGAAGTGGTCCTGCTTGAGCAGCTGTTCGTGATCGACGGTAAAACCAAAATCGCCGACGTGGTGAAAGCCGCCGAGAAAGATGCCGGCGCACCAATTACCCTGAAAGCCTACGAGCGCTTTGCCGTGGGTGAAGGGATTGAGAAAGCCGAAGACGATTTCGCCGCCGAAGTGGCCAAAGCCGCCGGCACCGCTGCGTAAACGCAGCATCGCTGCAAACTAAAAGGCCGGGAAGCAATTCCCGGCCTTTTTTACTACCGCAACCCTTCCAGCTTCATGGCCATTTGCACGGCCGGTCGATCGGCCAAGCGCTGTGTGTAGGTTTCAAACACCGGCCATTCGGACAGGTCGAGCTTCACTTTCGGCGCCCAGTTCAGCACGGTGAATAAGTAGGCATCCGCTGCGGTAAAACGGTTGTGGAACAGGTAATCCTTCCCATCGAGCGCCTTGGCAACATAGGCGAGCCGCGGCTCCAGCTTTTTCTTGAGCATGGTTTTCGCTTCTTCCGGCAGTGGTGCAAAAAGCGGTGAAAACCCCTTATGCAGCTCGGTGGTAATGAACAGCATCCATTCCAGAAACTCCAGATACTGCGGGCTATCGGCCGCCGGAACAAGCTCTGCTTCCGGTTTCAAGCCTCCGAGATACAGGTCGATCGCCACCCCTTCGGTGATTACACGCCCATCATCCAACGCGAGCGCCGGCACATAGCCTTTGGGGTTGATTGCGGTAAAATCGTCGTCATGCTCGGTTTTCTTGCTTTTCAGATCGACTTTCACCAGCTCCAGCGGAATGCCTGCTTCCTGGGTAAGAATGTGGGGCGACATCGAACAGGCCCCCGGCGAATAATAGAGTTTCATCAAATGCTCCTGAGTTTAACGGTAAAGCGGTAGGCTAGCGCAGCACAGATAAAAAGGCGAATTGGACTTGATATTTCAGCGAATCCCGGTAGTTTCCAGCCCGAATCAGGAGCAGCCGCATGACCAAACCCACCCTAGCCACACAACCCGCCGCCGCGCCCCAGTATAAACGGGTGCTGATTAAGGTGTCGGGCGAGGCATTGATGGGCGATAAAGGCTACGGGCAGGACCTCACCACCATTCAACGCATCGCGAACGACATTAAACAGGTTGCTTCCATGGGTGTGGAAGTGTGTGTCGTCGTCGGCGGTGGTAATATTTTCCGCGGCATTTCCGGTGCAGCCGCCGGCATGGAGCGCTCCAGCGCCGATTACATGGGCATGCTGGCGACAATCCTGAACGCCCTTGCGATCCAGAATATCCTCGAGCAGATGGACGTGGAAACCCGCGTGCTCTCGGCTATCGAGATGCAGCAGGTGTGCGAGCCTTATATTCGCCGCCGCGCCATTCGGCATATGGAACGTGGCCGTGTGGTGATCTTCGCGGGCGGCATCGGCAACCCCTATTTCACCACCGACACTACCGCCGCCCTGCGCGCCAGTGAAATGAGCTGCGACGCAATGCTGAAGGCCACACAGGTGGACGGCGTGTATGACAGCGACCCGAAAAAGAATCCTGATGCCAAACGCTACGACACCCTTACGTACCATGATGTGCTGGCGCGCGACCTGAAAGTAATGGATGCCGCAGCCATCTCGCTGGCGCGCGAAAACCAGATTCCCATTCTTGTGTTCTCCATTCAGGAGCAGGGCAATTTCGCCGCCTGCGTGCAGGGCACCGGAAAATGCACCATCATTAAAGATAACAAGTGAGTGGTGAGTCGTGTGTAGCGAACGCTACTTCGGCATTCACCACCCGTCACCACCATTCACGGAGTAATACGATGTCTCATCCTGAACTGCAAAAACGTATGGAAGGTGCACTGGGCACCCTGCAAAAAGAATTCGGCGGCCTGCGCACCGGTCGCGCCAGCACCAACCTGCTCGACACCATCCAGATCGATGCCTATGGCAGCATGGTGCCGCTGAACCAGGTCGGCAACGTGACTGCGCCTGAGCCGCGCCTGCTTAATGTTTCCGTATGGGATAAATCGATGGTCAAAGCGGTGGAAAAAGCGATCCGTGAATCCGATCTTGGGCTTAACCCGGCGGTGGATGGGCAAACCATTCGCGTGCCACTTCCGCCCTTGTCAGAAGAACGCCGCAAAGAAATGGTCAAAATCGCCGGAAAATATGCCGAAGCCGCCAAGGTCGCTATTCGTAACGTGCGCCGCGATGGTAACGACGAGCTGAAAAAACAGAAAAATGACGGCGCGATTTCCGAAGACGAACAGCGCAAACAGGAAGGCCTGATCCAGAAACTTACCGACGAGTATGTAAAGAAAGTCGACGAGCAACTGGCGGCGAAAGAAAAAGATATCCTGAGCGTCTAGCCCATGGATTTGGCAGCACAAAGCGAGCCCCATTCGAGCAATCGGCTGCCTGCTCATATTGCCATTATCATGGACGGCAACGGTCGCTGGGCGCAGGAGCGCGGTGTAACGCGTGTGCTTGGCCACAATCAGGGGGCCGAAGCGCTGCGCGTATTACTCGAAGCCTGCAAAACACGGCCTTATATCCACTGCCTCACCCTCTACGCCTTTTCGATGGAAAACTGGAAACGCGCGCCCGAGGAAGTCAACGACCTGATGAACCTGCTGCGCCATTACGTGAAGCGCGAGGCCAAAACCATGCACAAGCAAGGGGTACGGCTGCGGTTTATCGGTGAACGCCTTACCCTGGCGCCCGACATTCAGGAAGACCTGCTGGCTGTAGAGAAACTGACCCAAAACAATACGGCCCTCACCGTCACTATGGCGCTTTCCTACGGGGCACGGCAGGAAATGGTCACCGCGATACGGCGCATCGCCGATAAAGTGGCTGCCGGCACGCTCGATCATGCTACCATCGATGCCGACACTGTCGCCGCGCACTTGCATACGGACGGATTGCCCGACCCGGACCTGCTGATCCGCACCGGAGGCGAGAAACGGTTAAGTAATTTCCTGCTTTGGCAATCGGCATATACCGAGCTGTTTTTTACTCCCGTGCTCTGGCCCGATTTTACGCCCCAGCATCTCGACGAAGCGGTGCATAGCTACAGTATGCGTGAACGGCGTTTCGGCCGCCGCAAGGCAGGCTGACATGGCCAGTGAACTCGCCACCCGCACCCGCAGCGCCGTGCTTTTAAGCGCCGTTGCGCTGGGGCTCACCGTGTTGCACCCCTATAGTTTCACGATCATGGTGGCCATAGGCCTCGCCCTGCTTTGGCGCGAATGGCAAGCCCTCACCCGTCCTTACGGCCTGGGTTGGCTGGCCTTTGGGGTCGTTTATATTGGAATAGCCGGCGCATGCCTTCTCTATTTGCGCTTCACAAGCCTACCGATACTGCTTTCGCTGATCGCCATTGTTTGCGCCGCGGACATTGCTGCCTACCTGGTGGGCAAACAATTCGGACGGCATAAAATCGCGCCACGCATCAGCCCCGGCAAAAGCTGGGAAGGGCTGGCAGGCGGCATCGTTGCCGCCGCCGCCACCGGCGCCATGATGAGCGGCGTCGCGCCGGTGCCGCACGCCATACTTGGGGCCGCGCTAGCCATCATCGGCCTCGGCGGCGATCTGTTCGAATCCTGGCTTAAGCGCCGGGCCGGCGTGAAAGACAGCGGCACACTGATTCCCGGGCATGGCGGCCTGTTTGACCGGCTCGATGCGCTGTTGCCCTGCGCCATCGTCGCGGCGTTGGTCATGTACATCCGGCTGCATTGGGGAACCTGATATGCAGCAAACAAACCATCAGCCGATACCAGCTAACGCCGCACGCACGGTATCTATCCTTGGCGCTACCGGCTCGATTGGTGAATCCACCCTCCGCGTGATCGCCGAGCAGCCGGAGCGCTACCGCATCGCTGCCCTCACCGCGCAGGATAATGCCGACAAGCTGATTGCACTGGCCCGCGAATTTCGCCCGGCCCATGTAGCAATTGGCAACCCAGCCCATTACGCGACGGTAAAAGACGCCCTCGCCCCACTCGGTATTCATGTCGGCACCGATATTTGCGAGGCCGCCAGCTATCCGTGCGATATTAGTGTAGCCGCCATTGTCGGTGCAGCCGGATTGGCTCCTACCCTGCGCGCGATCGAACAGGGAAATCAGGTGGCGCTCGCCAATAAGGAAGCGTTGGTATGTGCCGGGCATTTTATGCTCGATGCCTGCGCCCGGCACAGCACCAAACTGGTGCCGGTCGATTCCGAGCATAACGCGATTTTC
>DITH01000075.1:0-739 GCA_002422745.1 Alphaproteobacteria bacterium UBA6189 | reverse complement strand
TGGAGCTGATCGAGGCGCATTACCTGTTTGGCCTGCCCCCGGAACAGATCGACGTACTATTGCACCCCGAATCGATTATTCACTCGCTGGTGCATTTTACCGATGGCTCCGTGCTGGCCCAGCTGGGCATGCCTGACATGCGTATTCCCATCGCCTACGCCCTCAGCTGGCCCGAGCGTTTGCAGGTTAGCACGCCACGACTGAACCTGGCCGAATTGGGCGCACTGCATTTCGAGACACCTGAGCCAGCGCGCTTTCCGGCGCTTGCCTGCGCCCGCCGCGCACTGGCCAAAGGCCCGCATGCGCTGATCGCTTTTAATAGCGCCAATGAAGTCGCCGTCGCAGCCTTTCTCGCGGGTAAAATCCGTTTTCCGCAGATTATTGAAATCGTTGCTCAGGCAGTGGAAATATCCGCCGCCTGCACTATCTCTTCCATCGAACAGGTGCTAGCCTGCGATGCCGAGGCACGCCGCCTCGCCACGAAGCTGGCCGCAAACGGGTAGGTTTATGGACGTTATATTCTCCGGTGCGCATTACGTACTGTCATTTGCCGCCGTTATCAGCGTCATCGTTTTTATTCACGAATTCGGCCATTTTATGGTGGCACGTCTTTGCGGGGTGAAGGTGGAAGTCTTCTCGATCGGTTTTGGCCGCGAGTTGCTGGGCCGCACCGACCGCCACGGTACCCGCTGGAAACTGGCTCTCTGGCCTGTCGGCGGCTATGTCAAAATGTTTGGCG
>DITH01000089.1 GCA_002422745.1 Alphaproteobacteria bacterium UBA6189 | reverse complement strand
CGACGCAGCATGTTCCAGTAAGCCGAGAGCCGGTCGGTAAGGCGATGATTTTCCATGGCATGTTTCCTACGCGCCGAAGTTGCAACTATAACGCGAGTGTGTTAAACCTTAAGTTGTATGTCGTGCTTCCGATTCATCCTGGCGTTCGCCGAAATCCTCATCAGCCCTGCGTATCTGCTCTATACGCTGGGGGCGTCGAATGCAAATACTCCCTGCCGTCTTCATCCGCTGGCGATTCACCCCCTGGCCCGATAGAGCCATTGCCTAAGCGGATGGGTTTCGTTAGAACCGCTCCCCTATGGCACAGAAACATTACCCCGACGTCGACCCCAACCCGAATTTCGCCCAGCTCGAAGAGCAGGTGCTGCAGTTCTGGAACGAACACCGTATTTTCGAGCAGAGCGTGGAGCAGCGCCCGCACGGTGGCGGCAACGATTACGTGTTCTACGACGGGCCTCCCTTCGCCAACGGCCTGCCGCATTACGGGCACTTGCTGACGGGGTATGTGAAGGATGCCGTCGCCCGCTACCAGACCATGCGCGGCAAACGCGTCGAGCGCCGTTTCGGATGGGACTGCCACGGCCTGCCCGCCGAAATGGGCGCCGAGAAAGAACTCAACATCACCGGCCGCGCCGCCATCATCGAGTACGGCATCGGCAAGTTCAACGACTACTGCCGCACCAACGTGATGCGCTACGTGGCCGATTGGGAATATTACGTCAGCCGTCAGGGCCGCTGGGTCGATTTTGCGAACGACTACAAAACCATGGATAAAAACTTCATGGAGAGCGTGATCTGGGCGTTCAGCGAACTGCATAAAAAGGGTTTGGTGTACGAAGCCTTCCGCGTGATGCCCTACAGCTGGGCCGCCGAAACGCCACTGAGCAACTTTGAAACCCGCATGGATAACGCGACGCGCGAACGCGAGGACAAAGCGGCGTATGTAAAGTTTAAGCTGAAGGAACGGCTGGATGTTGCGTCAGATTGTGATTTGTACATCGTTGCATGGACAACAACACCGTGGACGTTGCCCAGCAATTTGGCTTTAGCTGTTAACAGTGAGATGGGGTACAAAGCACGCGTTGGTCAAGATGGTAATTGTTATATCTATGCCGTTGCATCAGAAGAAAAAATTAAAGACGCCTTAAAATTCATTGATGCCCCCGCATTAACAATGTTGGGAAAAGAGCTTGTAGGTAAAGAATACGAACCTCTATTCCCCTATTTTGCTGATACCAAAAACGCCTTCCGCGTCATCGATGGCGGCGAGGCTGTTACCGAAGGCGAGGGCACGGGCGTGATTCATATGGCTCCGGGGTTTGGTGAGGTCGACCAAAAAATCTGCGCACAGAATGAGATTGAAGTAATCGTGCCCGTCGATGGCCAAGGCAAATTCACCGATGCGATTTATGATCTTTGCTCCCCCCTCGCGGGGGAGCCAAATCGCTCTTCGCGATTTGGTGGGGGGAGGGATGCTCTCCTCACGCAGCATGCCAGGCAGATGCGCAAAGAGCCGACACCCTGGGAGGCAAAATTATGGAACCTGCTAAAACAGGAGCAGCTCGGCAATTACAAATTCCGCCGTCAGGAAAGCATCGACCATTACATCGCCGATTTTGTGAATTACGAAAAACGGCTGGTGGTTGAACTAGATGGTAGCCAGCACGCCGAAGCGACAAGCGAATACGACCGCGCACGCGACGAGTACTTGCGCGCGGCGGGCTTTACGGTGCTGCGCTTCTGGAATAATGAGTTGGATGTTAATCCGCAGGGTGTATTGCAGAAAATACTTGAGACGTTGGACAGCCTGCCCCCCCACGGATTTGCAAGTGCAAATCCCGCTCCCCCGCAAGGGGGGAGCAATGAGCGCAGGCTTACACTGCGCGGCCTTAATGTCATCGCCGATACGCGTGTGGAAGAATCCGATCTGGAAGGTATGGACCCGCGCAAAGTCGAGCGTTTCAAAGAGCATGTAAAAAAATACGGCCTTGCCAATATGCGCATTATTCGTTGGCTCGACGATCACGGCCAACTGGTGAAACAGGAAGAAATAAAACACAACTACCCGCATTGCTGGCGCACCGACACGCCGATCATTTATCGTGCGATGAGCAGCTGGTACGTGGCGGTAACGAAATTCCGCGACCGCGCGGTGGAGTTGAACCAGCAGATCAACTGGATTCCCGAGCATGTGAAAAACGGCCAGATGGGCCACATGCTGGCCACCGCGCCGGATTGGAGCATCT
Organism: Alphaproteobacteria bacterium UBA6189; assembly: GCA_002422745.1. GTDB lineage: Bacteria > Pseudomonadota > Alphaproteobacteria > Rickettsiales > UBA3002 > QFOX01. Next base: position 4,947 of record DITH01000089.1, on the reverse strand, counting down.
CGCGCAACCGTTTCTGGGGTACGCCGATTCCGATCTGGCGCGCGCCATCCGGCAAAGTGATGGTGCCCGATTCCATTGAGCAGATCGAGCAATGGAGCGGCCAGAAAGTTCCCGACCTGCACCGCCCCTACATCGACGAAGTGACGTTTGAGAAGGACGGCGAAATCTACACCCGCGTGGAAGACGTGTTCGATTGCTGGTTCGAATCGGGCAGCATGCCCTACGCGCAAATGCATTACATGGGCGAGAAAACCAAAGACCCCGCCGTGAAGAAAAAATTCGAGGAAAATTTCCCCGCCGATTTCATCACCGAGTATGTCGGGCAGACGCGCGGCTGGTTCAATACCATGATTATGCTGAGCACGGCCTTGTTCGACAAGCCGCCGTTTGAGAATTGCATCTGCCATGGCGTGGTGATCGACGAGGAATCTGGCCTGAAATACAGCAAGCGCCTCAAGAATTACAAAGACCCGAAAGAAGTGATGGATGTCTACGGCGCCGATGCGCTGCGCTGGATGATGCTGGCAAGCCCCGTGATGCGCGGTGCCGATATCGGTGTGGACCCGGAAGGCAAATTCATCCGCGATGTAGTGCGCCTCAACATCAAACCACTCTGGAGCGCGTATAATTTCTTCACGCTCTATGCGAATGCCGATGGCATTAAAGCCGAAGAAATCACGACCAGCGAAAACACGCTCGACCGCTACATCCTCGCCAAGGCCAAAGCCGCAGTCACGCAGGTGCGCACGAGCATGGATGCCTACGACACACCGGGCGCGACGGATGCCATCACCGGCTTCTTCGACGTGCTGAATAACTGGTACATCCGCCGCTCGCGCGCCCGCTTCTGGGACGAAGAAGTAACCGTCGACAAAACCGCGGCCTTCAACACCCTCTACACCGTGCTGAACCTGATGGTGAAAGCCGCCGCCCCCCTGCTGCCCTTTACCGTTGAAATGGTCTATCGCGGGCTGAATGGCGAGGCGAACTCGGTGCATTTGCATGACTTCCCGGATGTGTCGGGCATCGATAGCGCCGAGGCGCTGATTGCCGATATGGACCGCGTGCGCGATGCCTGCACGGCCATGGGGTCCATCCGTTCCACCGAGAATATCCGTAACCGCCAGCCGCTGGCCTCAGCCACGCTGTATGGGGCCGGTGCCGACCGCCTCAAGCCCTTCGCGGAGCTGATGCAGGACGAGCTGAACATTAAGGAAATCCGCTTCAGCAATACGCTGGAAGGCGTGGCCGAATACACGCTGACGGTGGATTTTAAGGTCGCCGGCAAACGTCTTGGCCCGAAAATGAAAGCCGTGGGCGCAGCTGCCAAAGCGGGCGATTGGCGGCGCGAGGGCGATCAGGTGATCGTCGGTGGCGAGCCGATGGAAGCGGGCGAATACAACCTGCTGCTGAAACCGCTCATCAACAAAGGCGCGCAGGCACTGCCGGGCAATAATGCGTTAGTGGTGCTCGACCTCACCATCACCCCCGAACTCGAAGCCGAAGGCCGGGCGCGCGATCTGGTGCGCATGATCCAGCAGGCGCGCAAGGATGCCGGGCTCAACGTCGCCGATCGCATCACTCTGGCTCTCGATATTCCGGCCGAGTTCCATTCGGCATTGGCGACGCATAAAGAGTATATCGCCAACCAGGTGCTGGCCGTGTCGATCGGAGAGGGCGCGGCGCAGGCCGACACGCAGCTCACGCAGGAGCTCGACGGCGCGCAATTCGTTATTGGCATTTCAAAGGCAGCATAATGGCCCATGAAACCCGCATCGGAGTGATCGGCGCCGGAGCATGGGGCACGGCGCTGGCGATGCTGGCGAACCGTGCCGGCTCGACCGCCACGCTCTGGACGCGCAACGTGCAGGTGATCGAATCGATCACCCAGCGGCGCGAGAATATCCAGTACTTGCCCGATATATTCATCGACCCCGCCATTGCCGTGACCGACGATTTGCAGCAGATGGGCAATTGCGATGCATTGATTATCAGCATCCCGGCGCAATCGCTGCGCACCGTCGCCATTTCGCTGTCCGACATCGTGCCCTCGAACCTGCCGCTGATTCTGGCCACTAAAGGCATCGAGCGCGGCTCGCTGATGTTGATGAGCGAGGTGGTCCAGTCCATCCTGCCGCATAACCCGTATGCCATCCTTTCCGGGCCCAATTTTGCCCGCGAGGCAGCCGAAGGCAAACCCACCGCCGCCGCCCTTGCGACCCACCATGCGGCCATCGCCGAAAAAATCACCTTCTGCCTGGGCGGCAAATTCTTTCGCCTCTACAGCAACGACGACCCCATCGGCACCCAGCTCGGCGGTGCATTGAAAAATGTGCTGGCCATCGCCGCGGGGATTGTCGAGGGCAGGGGGCTGGGCGAAAACGCCCGCGCTGCGCTGATCACCCGCGGCATGGCTGAAATCATGCGGCTGGCCCGCGCCAAGGGGGGGCAGGAAGAAACGCTGATGGGCCTTTCCGGCATTGGCGATATTCTGCTTTCCTGCAGCTCGCAGAAATCGCGCAATTACGCCCTCGGTGTGCGGCTTGGGCAAAGTCAGCCGGGACAGCTAACGGGCATCCTCGCCAACCGCACGGGGGGCCTAACCGAGGGGGTGGCCACGGCCGAATCGGTGAACCAGCTGGCGCGCAAACTCGGCGTCACCATGCCGATCGCCTTTGCCGTGGTCGATATCCTGAGCGGCAGTACCGATATCGACCATGCTATCGGTAAATTGCTCGAACGCCCGCTCGGGGCTGAACTCTAACTTCCAATACAAAGACTTAGGTGGTTGAAAACCACCAAAATGTCACAAAACTGTCATCCTTCTTCTCAGGCTCCATGCTATAGTGAAAGCTAGGAAATAGAAGGAATCGACACGTATCATGTCTACTCGCGACGCAGGATATACCAAGACCGGCAACAGCTGGTTGGCCTCGTTTGCCAATAAAGCGTCGTTTGTTCCGCTTATCGGCGGCTTTATCAGCGTGCCTCTCATCGCGATCGATAGCTTAATCAATTCGGTGGGTTGGCTACTTCGCGGTAAACCGCTAAGTGCCGCGTCGGAAATCGGTACCGGTGTTGCCAGTGCCTCATTAGCATACATGAATAATAATCCGGTCTTCTGGCTTGCCAACGTTGCCAGCGGCATCACCACCGGCCGTTCGATCCAGACCCATGGCCGCAAAATCACCGAGGGCGTCACTTCCTTCGTCACCAAGCCGCTGGGTGTACAGCCCACCGTGCTGCGTAGCTATTATGCGGGCGTTGGTGGCGTGGCCGGTGCGGCACCGGCACAGCCGGGCCGCTTTGCTACTAATATCGCCAATGAACGTGGCCAGAACGCCCAGGCGATGTACAATAACTATATGCGCGGCGAAGGCGGCGTACATGTGAACGAACTCGGCTCGGCCGCTCAGGGGCGGGCGTAGGTAATTAATGGACAAGGTAGTGGAGCAGACCATGGCAGCAACAGCCCTTCAGCAGATGAATGTCTGGGAAGAAAAATATTACGACATCACCGAGCTGTTTTTGCTCAACGATGAGTTGCTCGCCACCGTGCCGGCCGCCGCCGACCCCGATGCGCAACTGGCGCTGCTTGAGCCGTTGCTCGAAGCGGTCGGCGAATCGGCCGAAGTGCTGACCGATGAATATATTGCGCTATGCGAGGGCGACCCCATCCGCAAGAAATCGGCCAAGGGCCGGGTCGAAGGCGCGCTGCGCAAAGTCTACACCGCGATGCAGGAATTTTCTGCCCGTACACGCGATGCGCGCAACGCCGCCCATGCCGTGGTAAAGAAAATCAAGCGCCAGCTCGAACATGTGGTGACGCATTTTCTGGATTTCATGACCCTTTCGCTCGACCGCATCATGCAAAAAAGCGATGTGGACACTCTGAAAGAGCGCCATGCCAATATCGCGCTGATGCTGCATCAGCTGGGCCAGGGCGGCGCGAAATAATCAATTATTGTTAATCGAGCCGAAACAGCAGCGCGCAGCTTGGCGTGCCAATGCGCGTATTATACGCAGCGCTGTAGGTAGTGTTCGCTGAGGCCATGGTGCAGGTGGTGAAATTCGTCTCCACCTTGCCGGTGCCGGGCATGCCGTCATCGTATTTCCGGTCGATACTGTACGCATCGCCCGGGGCGAGAATGCCGCCCGCGGTTATATCATTGCTGATGGCTCCGCCAAAGACTGCCACATTGCCATGGTTGCGGCTGAAAAACGTGCTGGTGTAATGATTGCTTTGAATCGCCAGCATGCTCCACCCGCTGCCGGCGATCCGCCCTTCCGGGCAATTGGTGCCGGGGCGATGCGAACTGGCCTGCCCCGATACATACGCAGTACCCGTATAGCTACCCTCGATCAGCTTGGCGTTGGCCAACTGCTGCCAGGCGCGAAACATTTCGTTCGATGCGGTGTCGATCAGCCGGTCGCCATCGCCATTGCACGTGCCGGTGCTGCCAAGACTATTGGTGTTGCGGCAGGTCGTGTCTGAACCGGTGCCGCCGGCGCTGTTCCAGTAGCGCGTGGCGGTTAGCATATCGCCGGGAATCGCAGAATATTGTACCTGGAACTGGTTGTAGGCGTTCTGATACGACGCAAACTCGGTGGTAACGCGGTTAAGCTCCGCGCTGCGCAGGAGCGCTTGCCCGCCTAGAATTCCGCCCACCAGCAAGCCGATCAATGCTAACACCACGGCCATTTCGACCAGTGTGAAAGCGGCATGGGGCGAGGAAAGGGGTGGAATGCGTCGCATGAACTAAGTGTAGCGCATGCCGTGCGCCTTGCCAAAAGAAAAGGGGCGCCGGTTTCCCGGGCGCCCCTCTGGTAGACAAAGCGGGAAGAATTAGTGCGAGTAATACATTTTAAACTCGATCGGGCTCGGGGTGGTTTCCCACTTGAGCAATTCTTCCATTTTCAGGTCGATATAGGCATCGATCTGGTCGT
>DITH01000187.1 GCA_002422745.1 Alphaproteobacteria bacterium UBA6189 | reverse complement strand
AAAGCAACAAGAACTGATCCAGCAGGCCGGGGAGTTGCACCAGCAATTCGAACTGACCCGCGCAGCGCGCCAGCAGGCCGAAGAGGCGAACCGCGCCAAGAGCGAATTCCTGGCCAACATGAGCCATGAAATCCGCACCCCGATGAATGCGGTGGTGGGTTTGGCCAATATTCTCTCAGCCAGCCACCCGCTGACAGAAAAACAGAAAGAATATATCTCGACCCTGCAAATGTCGGCCGAGCAATTGTTGCAGCTTATCAACGATTTACTGGATGTCTCGCGGCTGGAGTCGAACCATGTGCATCTGGAGGCGATTCCGTTCGACCTCAACAAAGTGGTACAGGATGTCATCCTGATCAACCAGGTGAAAGCGCGCGAAAAAAACGTGCTGGTCGAGCAACGCGGCAATCGCTGCCCTGGCCTGATCGGCGACCCCCTGCGCTTCAAACAGATCGTGATGAACCTGGTGGGCAATGCAGTGAAATTCACTAACGAAGGCTCGGTACGGGTGAATCTGTTCGCCACCCCGCGCACCGGTAGCCACATGGTCGATATCGTCATGGCGGTGGAAGATACGGGTATCGGGATTTCGTCGGATAAGCTGGGCGATATTTTCGGCAAGTTTTCGCAGGCTGAAACCTCGACTTCACGCCGGTATGGCGGCTCGGGCCTTGGCCTGTCGATCGCCAAAACGCTGGTCGAACTGATGGGCGGTCAAATCACCGTCACCAGCACCCCGTCGCAAGGCTCGTGCTTCACCGTGACCATGGCCCTGCCCGCCGTAAGCGCGCAGGAAGCCAGCGCCGGCCGGCAGGAAACCGACCGCGAGGAAAAGATCGACCGCAATACGCCCGCCATGAAATCGGCCAGTAAAGTGCTGCTGGTCGAAGATTATCACGCCAACGTGATGGTGGCGACCATGCTGCTGGAAAATTACGGCTATCCGTATGCGCTTGCCTCGAGCGGCGAGGAAGCCTTGAAGAAAATGGAAGACGAATCCTTCGCTCTGGTGCTGATGGACGTGCAAATGCCGCAAATGAACGGCTATCAGGCAACCGCGCTGATTCGCGAACGCGAAGCGGCCGGTGCACCGCGCACCCCCATCATCGGCATGACGGCCCATGCATTGAAAGGCGACCGCGAGCGCTGCCTGGAAGCCGGGATGGACGACTACCTCGCCAAGCCCTTCCGGCCGGAAACCCTGAAGACAATGCTAGAAAAATACAGCCAACCGGGCAAAACAGACGCCTGATTAACTTACCCTTGATGCAACGGCAGGCTGCGCCCCGCTGCATTTTAACTTCGCTGCCCCGATGATGCGATGCATGAACATTGCGTCGACATCCGCCATTCCTGGCACCACGAACCGCTGGCTAATTGCTGGCATCGTGGCATTTCATCTGCTGATCCTCGGGGCGTTGCCCTGGCTGCTTGCCCAATCCATGTGGTGGGGTATGCTGCTGGTCGGCCTGGCTTTCATTCATATCACCCATTGGGCGCTGATCCATGAGGGCATCCATAAGCTATTGGTTCCCAATACCGCCGCCAACGACCGGCTGGGCCGCCTGCTCGGCATCATGCTGGGGGCAAGTTTCCATGTGCTGCGCTTTGGGCATTTGATGCACCATAAGCTGAACCGCGACTGGTACTCTGAATGGGTCGAGGAGCGCACGCTGGGCTCGAAACTCGGCTATTACTGGCATTTGCTGTTTGGCCTGTACGTGACCGAAGTGGCCACCAGCATATTGATCGCCATCCTGCCCAATGAAACCGCGATTCGTCTGGCCCGCCGCACGGTGTTTAAACATGCGCCAGAAGCTGCGGTGGCCGGTGAACGCTTCTTCTATACTCGCAACCATGTGCGCGCCGTGCGCCAGGATATGGCGCTAAGCGTACTGCTGTATGGTGTGGCGCTCTGGCATTTCGGTGCGTTATGGCCGATGCTGGTCGCTTTCTTCCTGGTACGGGCGTTCGTGATCTCGTTCCTCGATAATATTTACCACTACGCCACGCCGGCCGATAACAGCAAGGCGGGCAAGGAATTGCTGGTGCCGGGCTTTTACGGCCTGCTGCTGCTTAACGGCAATTACCATGAAACCCACCATCTAAACCCCGACGTGCCCTGGACGTCCCTGCCGGACACACACAACGCGCAAGGCCGGGTCTTCAACGGTGGGTTTATCGACCACGGACTCCAGCAATTCCATGGGCCATTGGTAAGTTATGCATAACCCTCTACCACGGAGAATAGTATGAAAGCCTTGAATATTACTACCCTGATTCTCGTCATTGTCGGCGGCCTGAACTGGGGCCTTGTCGGCGCCTTCGACTTTAACCTGGTTGCGGCTCTGTTCGGCATCGACAGCTTCCTGAGCAACCTCGTCTACATGCTCGTCGGCCTGTCGGCGCTGTACCAGATTTACCCGCTGGTCAACGCCACCAAACTTGGCGAAGTTCGTGCCGAAGCCGGTGCCGTACGTTAATTTCAACCGCACCGATAGAAAAAGGCGCTACCTTGAAAAAGATAGCGCCTTTTTTGTGCCTTAGGATACGCCTTGGCTAGGTATCGAAGCGATCAGCATTCATCACCTTGTTCCAGG
>DITH01000050.1 GCA_002422745.1 Alphaproteobacteria bacterium UBA6189 | reverse complement strand
CTGCAGGTAATCGACCACCAGCATGGCGACATTGTGCACGCGCTTTAAGCGGCGGGCGCGGCTGCGCAGTGCGCTGATGGAGAGGGCGGGGGTGTCGTCGATATGAAAGGGTAGGGACTGGATTTCCTGACTACGCTCGATCAGGCGCTGAAATTCCTCCTGCGTCAGATCGCCGCGCTGCAATTTGTGCGAGCTGATTTCTGCTTCGGTGGCGAGCATCCGCATGGCGAGCTGTTCGGCACTCATCTCGAGCGAGAAGAAGCCTACCGAACGCGGTTTTTCGCCTCGCTCGAGCGCGTCGCGGTCTTCGTAGGCCAAATGCTTGGCAGCGTTGAAGGCAATGTTGGTGGCGAGCGCCGTTTTCCCCATCGATGGGCGCCCGGCGAGGATCAGCAGGTCGGACGGGTGCAGCCCGCCGAAGATTTTATTGAGGTCGGCCAGGCCGGTGGAAATGCCTACCACTTCGCCCGAACGCTGGAAGGCTTTCTCGGTACGGATCAGCGCATCGGACAGCGAATATTTCAGTGCCTTGAAGCCGCCTTCGGCGTCGCCTTCGCTGGCCAGGCGGAACAGCTCCTGCTCGGTCATTTCCACCTGGGTGATACCGGAATACTCGGCCTGCACATCGAAGGCACGGTTGACGGTGACTTCCCCGACCGCGATCAGTCGCCGCTTGATGGCAAGGTCGCGGATGATATCGGCGTAATCCTTGATGTTGATGATCGAGGTGGCCGCCCCGACCAGGCGCGCGAGGTATTGGTCCTCCACCCCTTCGGCGCCAGCGAAATGGTGCTTGAGGGTCACCGGGTTGGCGATCAGGCCCTTGTCGTTGAATTGCTGGATGGCCTTGAAAATCCGCTGGTGGATGACGGCGTAAAAATCGTCGGCCAGCAAGGTGGAGCCGACATGGTTGAGCGCTTCATTGTTGGCGAGGATGGCGCCGAGCAGCGCCTGTTCCGCTTCCAGGTTATGGGGGGCTTCGCGATGCACCGCGTCCACCGGCGGGTTGGTGATCGAAACTATTTTATCGTGTGCTGCCATGTCTGCCTGAAATCGTTTTTTATAATGGGCTGTCACCATAGTAACCGAAATCGGCATGGCTAGCTCGCGGAAAATTTTGTTCGACCTATGCACACGTACGAGCAAATCCGCGCCCTTGGCGTGTGCATAAGTTTTCCTTGGATGGCGCAGGGCTTCTGTTATCCTGTTTTTATGAAACGGGCAGGGTTTAGTTTGGTCGAACTGGCGATCGTGCTGGTGATCCTCGGGTTGCTTACCGGCGGCATTCTCGCCGGTCGGAGCCTGATTCGCGCCAGCGAGTTGCGGGCCGTGGCGCAGGAACTCACCCAGTACCGCACCGCAGCCTATGCCTTTCGGGATAAGTATCTCGCGCTGCCCGGCGATGTCACCAACGCTACCAGCTTCTGGGGCACGGCGAGCGCCTGCCCGGGTGATGAAAGCACCCCCGCCACCGATAGCAACACCTGCAACGGCGATGGCGATGGGCAAGTGAACATTAGTACGCATGCCAACGAATATTTTCGCTTCTGGCAGCATCTGGCCAATGCCGGGCTGATCGAGGGGCAGTATACCGGTGTGCGCAATAGTGGCAGTGGCGGGAATATGAATCGATCAGCATTGCCCGGTAGTAATGTGCCTGCGAGTAAAATCGACGGGGCCGGCACCCATGTGCAATATCAGAGTGCCATTGCCGGGGCATCGACATGGTTCTGGACAGGGCCATATGGAAATATTTTTATGTATGGAATTCACGCTGATGGCAATGGCCCTACCGAACGTCAGGTGATCCGTGCCGAAGAGGCATGGAATATCGACGTGAAGCTTGATGACGGCTTTCCGGCGTCAGGCAAATTGCTTACCTTCCGCCAAGGGGTGCGGCCGAATTGCGTGACCACCGATGATCCTGATACCAGCGAATATTTTGTGAGTAATACCGCCGCACGGGCATGTAATTTTATCTATATCACGGGCTTTTAGACAAAAAACCCCGCCGTGTGACGGGCGGGGTTTTCTAATTTCTTGTCATCCCCGCTTTCGCGGGGATGACAAAAACGTTACGCGGCGTCTTCGTCGGTCGCGTCGTCAGCCGTTTCGTTGGCCGATGCTTCCACAGCGTCGTCCGCCTCTGCGGCGTCGCTCGCCTGCGCTTCTTCCGCTTCGGCGAGTTCGGCTGCCAGCAGCGACTCGGCGCTACGGGCCACTTGCACTTTCAGCGGCACTTCCACTTCCGGATGCAGGTGAATGGTAGCCTCGTAAGTACCAAGGTTTTTGATGGTCGCGGTGAGATCGACGAGGCGACGCTCGATGTCGTGCCCGGCTTCTTTCAGCGCTTCGGCGATATCGCGGACCGATACCGAACCGTAGAGTTTGCCGTCTTCCGACGCCTGGCGGATGACGGTCACCGAAAGGTTCTGCATGCCGGCGGCGCGTTTCTCGGCAACGGAACGCGCATCGGCGTTCTGTTTTTCGAGCGATTCGCGGCGGCTTTCGAAATAGACGCGGTTCTCTTCGGTGGCGCGCAGGGCTTTTTTCT
>DITH01000103.1:1429-5821 GCA_002422745.1 Alphaproteobacteria bacterium UBA6189 | reverse complement strand
CGGAACTGTTCCAGCATGGCGTTGGGCCGGTTGCTGTCGATCATGCCGATTTCTTCACCGGGCAGTAGGTTGTCGAAAATCATCCCCGGCTGCATCTTGAGCAGACGATTCCCCGCCGAATCCACGCTTTGCGGGTTCACCGGCGCGTCGAGGTTCTTCCGCACATAGGCGCAGATGCTGGCCGCGACCTTCGCCGCCAACCGTTCGGAAAGCTCATAATCCTTGATGTCCTCCATGCGTGTCAGCACGCTTGCGAAGATGGAAACGCCGCGCGTCTGCGCGATGCGGTCGGCGATTTTCAGGTGGATGACCTTATTTGCCGGGTAGCGTTTCGTATCCTGCCGTGTGACGAAGGTGCGACTATCGCCGGGGTGTTCTTTATAAAGGTAATATGCCACCGGCCTGCGCCATGCGTTCTTTTCCACCCCATGAATGACGCGCTTTTTCTGGTCGGTGTAATCGAAGGGCAGGAAATCCGCCTCCACCAGTTCCAGCGAGTACGGAACAGCCGTGCCGTGATCGAGCGCCGCGCCGGTGCCTTCGATATGCTTCACCAGCACTTCACCGTCGCGGAACCAGCACCGGGCCAGCAAGCGCAGCATCTGGTTCCAGTGCAATTCCCACGTCACTTCCGGCACGCAAATCCACTCATCCCATAAATCAAGCAGCTGGTCGTTGACCGCTTTGGCGAGTTCGCCGCTGGGCAGCTTGATTTGCGGCTCCACGGTGATGCCGCGCCCGATGACGTTATTGACCAAGCAGTTCAATACGCCGCGTGCCAGGTCGTGGTTCTCATCCAGATAGCGGGCTTGCAGGCGCAAGGACTCCCCGGCGCGTTCCACCACCGCATCACCGCTGCCGGGGTCGGCCTTGATTTTACGCAGGCGCGACGGTTGGGCCGCTTCATAGGCTCGCTGGCTTTTGAGTATCCAGCGGGCGGTTTCCCGGCGTAGCGCCGCTTCCGGCGATACGAACTCAATGGCTTTGTCAAATAGGTTAATCATCGCTGAAATCCGCTAAGGCTGCTTGTTGGTTTTGGTTCGCTGATTGCAGGGTGGCGACGCGACGCTCCCAATACTGAATCTGCTCCCGAATCTCGCGGGTATTGGCGAGGGTCAGGCTACGCCCGTTCATGGAATAGCTTTGGCCTCTCGCCACCGCTAAATCCGCCGCAATCCACGCATCAAGCGCGGTCTGCGCCTGTTGTAATGTCAGTGCCATGTGTGATGTCCTTTAGTTGAAGTTCCAATCGTCGTAGCCAATCCAGCCCTCGGCTTTTTTTGCCGGTGGCTCGGTTGCCTGCCGCTGCTGGTTCTGGCGTTCCTGCTCCTGCCGTAGCGCATCGAGGTTCGGGTTCAGGATGTGCAGCGCCGCCAGCCCGTACACCCGGCAATCCAGCGCCTCGTTGCGCTTGCCCTTCGGCATCACCCATATTCGCGTCGGGTGGCCGTTGATGAACTTGGTCTGGATGCGCTCGGCGGTCAGCTGCTGGAAATACTCCTCCGGGTAGTCTGCCGGGAAATGGCAGTAACCCGGCCCCGGCTGGTGTATTTTCAGCCGCGAGTAAATCATCTGCTTGGCCGTATCGGTGCCGAGGGTAAACAGTTTCACGCGCAGCTTGTTTGCCTTGCTGAACTTGCTCACCAGCGGCTTGCCCGCCGTGGATGCGCCTTTGACTGCGTACACGCGGGCATGTTCCCGGCGCTTGCAGTATTCATAGACTTTCTGCGTGTGGTGGCCGCCCGTATCCACACAGGCCGCCAGCACGGAAAGCGTGCCGCCATCGACGCGCTGGATGGTCTGGCCCAGCACTTTGTCGAGGTCTTCCCACACCTTGTTTTGCGCCGGGTCGCCGTGGATGACATGGTATTGCAGTGACCAGCTTTCTTGGCCTGCGCCCCAGCCGATGATTTCCGCTTCCAGACGGTCGCCTTGCACGTCCACCCCGGCAGTGATGACCACCACCCCGGCAGGCGCGACACGGCCCCAGTTCTCCTTGCGGTTCAGCAAGCCGGAAGCGTCAATGCCTTCGGTCGCTTCCTTCCACGTTTCACCTAGCGAGGTATTCACCCACACTTTCAGCGTTTCCGGCAGGCGCTTGGCCTTGAGGAACGCAGCGACCATTTCCGACCAACGCACCCAAGGGCTATAAAGCTCCGAGATATGGAAGCCCGCCACGCCGTTGAACGGGGCCGAGGCCCACCATTCGCCACGCGCCAGCATCCACAGCTTATCGTTCTCTTGCAGCTGCGCTTGGCAATGCTCGCATTCGTAATAGGTCGTCGTTTCCGGCGCTTTCTTGTCGAACTTCAACTGCGACCAGTTCAGCACCTGAAACTTCTTGCAATGTGGGCATGGCACATGGAAGCGGCGCATGTCGCTTTGCTGATACCGCGCATCAATCTTGCTTTCGCCCTCGATGGTCGGCGTGCTGGCCGACACCATCAGCCGGTTCCAGAACGTCGTGGTGCGTTTCTGCGCCAGCGATCCGGGGTCGCCTTCCGCACCGGCTGAGGATGGGTAACGATCTTCCTCATCCAACAGCACGATGCGGATAGGCCTGCTTGCCAGCGACGAGGGGCTGTTCGCTCCTGCCATCGTCAGGTGGCCACCAGTAAACTTTTTATGCAGCAGCGTGTTGTCGCTGTTGCGGGTCTTCGCGTCCTTGAACAAACCGCCCAGCGCCTCGGTATCCCGAATCATCGGCGCTAGGCGGTCTTTGCTCCATGCCTCTGCCATTTCCAGCGTGGGCTGGATGAACAGGATGGGCGACGGGTCTTGGTGAACGAAGTAACCGAGGATGTTATTCAGAATCTCGGTTTTGCCGATCTGTGCCGAGGTCATGAATACCACCTCGCGCACGCCGGGTTCGTTCACCGCATCCATCATGCCCCGTTGGTACGGGGCGCGGTCAGTCCTCCATCTTCCGGGTTCGGCGCTTGCCTCCGGGCTTAGTTTCCGGTGCGCGTCGGCCCATTCGCTCACCGTCAGTTCGGGCGGCGGCATCCACGCGAGCGCCACCTTCCGCCGTACCGTCTGGTAGAATGTCGGCAGGTTCATCATGGCTGTTCGCGAGTTCGGTTAGTGCCTCGTAAATGGCGCGTTTCAGGAACCGCTCAATCTCGGCGGGTTCCGTCATCACGGCGATTTGAAAGGCGGTTTTGGTCGGCAGCGCCAGCAGCCGCATCCGGCACGCGCTGATATGTTGGAGCCAATCGGTTTCCACGGCTTCGATCGCCACCAGCTGGTTACGCATGGTAGCCACTTCCAATTCGGTCTTGTCGGCCTGCGCTTTAATCAGGCGGGCGCGTTCGATATGCGTATCCTGCGCGGTGACACCGCTGCCATAGGCGCGTTCTTGCAGATAGCGCACATAGGTCTGCACGCAGCGCACCAGATCGTATTTGCCTTTATCCGGCTTGGGAAGGATGCCCTCCCGCGCCAATTGCTGCACCCGTCGCTCGGTCAGGTTTAGGAACCGGGCGATCACCGCGACTTTGTGAAGGATTTGCATAATGATGCCCTGTCATGACGTGATGACCCATCCTGCAAACTCTCCAAAACGGAACCATTCTGCGGCATCATTACCCAGCATCGCAGGGTCAAGCGGGCGCTGCACCCCTCCGAGTGACAGTTCTTTGGCAATGATTTGTTCTGCATCCACCCCGGCAGCGACTTTGCCCGCCAGCGTGAGCCGCCATAGCACCGTTGCTTCGTAGCCGGTGGCGGCTTCGCATTTGTCCACGATCACGATAGCGCCGCCCGGTTTGAGTGCGGCGCGGAGCTTGGCAATAAACGCCGCCCGCGCACCCACCGGCATGAACATCAGCACCAGATAGCAGATTGCCACATCGAACGGCTCAAAGTCGTACCGGCAGGCATCCATCTGGACGAGGTTTTCTTTCCCCGGCCCAGCGTAGAGGGCGCACATTTCCGCGCTGGGTTCAATCGGCACCAACCGCGCTTGGCGTTGCACCAGCGCCGGTTCCAAGGCGCGGCCTATATTGCCGGTGGAAGCGCCGATGTCATAAACCAGCCCGTTTTGCGGAATGTAATGGCGGGCGATATGCGCGACCGCGCCGGTCACTAAATCGTACCACAGCAGCTGCTCACGCACATGCAGGTTGAATCCTTGGGCTACCGAGGCGTTCTCGAACGTCCACTCCTTGGGGATGTGGATGGTGCTGTCGGTAGTTCTGTCCATTGCTCGTTCTCGTAGATTTTAATCGAAGGGATGCCGTATTCCGCATACATGGCGTGCGTGCGCGGGTTACTCTCGATGGCGAGGTATTGTGCGCCCCGGCCATGCTTCGGAAACACCAGTTCTTCAAGCATGATGCGTTTCGCTTCGTGCGGCGGCTTGTGATAGCGGTTAAAATGCGCTTCCTGCGG
>DITH01000103.1:0-1403 GCA_002422745.1 Alphaproteobacteria bacterium UBA6189 | reverse complement strand
GCTGTATCTGCATGGCGAACGGGCGCTTCTTGTCTTCGCTGTTGGCGACCAGCGTATAGTTAAGGTCGAGCAGTATAATCATAACTTCATTCCTAGCCGCTGTTCAAAGGCACTTATCGCTTCCTCCACAAGCCCCATGCGGCTCCCGTCAGGATAGGGCAAGTCGAACTCAAAAGCGATAGCTGCTTTTAGCCGTTTTCTATTTATTGCCAGCGATTTAGCACATACCGCCTGCACGTTGCTGTTGCTTTCATCCACCCGCACCATCGCGAAGAATTGCTTGAACAATTCGTAGAACTCGCGCTGCGAGTGGTACTTCTGCACCTTGGGCGACGTGGCGATGTCGCCCAGCGTGATTCCCGGCTCATAATCCAGCTTGAACAACACCGCGCCGGACTGCCGTTCATTGAGTGAATGGTAGCCGCTTAGCTGCTTGAGGTTGATGTGGCTGGTGGCCGATGCCACCGCGTAAAGCCGGGTAGCATCATCCGCCAGCGCCGCACAGAGGCACGCGATATGCTCTCGATCAGCACGGAATGGCACACTGTTAAGCACGCTGGAAATGAAGATGGACGACCAGCGCAGTTTCGTCGTGCCGACCGCGTGCAGGAACTCCCGCGCCAGCACAATGCTTTCCGCTTTGTCGATTTCATCGCCTTCATCCACCCGGTACGGCTCGAACGGTGTCACGCTGATGCCGAGCTTCCGCAGGATGCGTGTTTCATGCAAGTGGCCCGCACCGAAGTCCAGCACGCAGCGGCCATGCTGCTTAATCCAGCGTTCCCGGTTGGCCGGGTCGTTGATGTCGAAAGCCTTGGCGGTGGAATCGCCCGCCACCGCGAAGATGAAACCACGGCCAAGGCTATTGCGTACCTGCCGCAAGCGCCGGAAGGAATTGTGGCGTAGCAGATCCTCGTACCGGCGATGAANNCCGCCAGCTGGCCTTCCTCGTCGGTGATGAACACCACCGGCACCTGTTCCAGCCCCAGTTCCGCGCAGTGCTGCAACCGGCCTATGCCGTTCACCACCCGGTAGTCGCGCGTGGCGACAATCGGCATGGTGATGCCACGGCGCTTGAGTGTCTTGGCGATGTTCAGCGAGTAGTTCTTCCACCGGCCTTTGTTCGCTTTCAGGAACGGCGCGATGGGGTGCGGCTTCGCGCCCATGCACGGGTAGAACTCCGGCGCATCCACCGCCTTATCGGGGATGCACTCCGCGAGCTTCCGCACGTCGGCGGCTTTCAGCTGCTCGTTAATCTTGGCCACCGTGTCGCTTTGTCCCAGGTCGTTCGTCGCCCGGTTAAAGACCACGTTCACGCCTTTGCGTTCTGCCAAGTCCATTGCGCGTGTGACTTCCAGCGGCACCTTGGTTGCACCCATCCGGCAGGCGACATAGTGACGCTG
>DITH01000077.1 GCA_002422745.1 Alphaproteobacteria bacterium UBA6189 | reverse complement strand
ACGCCGCCCTTGCCGGAGGCGACCGCCAGTACCTGCACGACATGGGGCAGTGGTTCGCGATTCCATACCGCCGGGCGGGCCGGGGCGGATGATGTGGGTGGCTTGGTCATGGGTGCTTGAATGCTACGCGTTTCACTTCTATATAGGAGCAACATATAAAAACAGCAGTGTTTTGCATAGAGGATCGATCATGGCCGATAAAAAAAGCCCCTGGGCACGCGGTTCGGGCGGCAGTGGCGGCGGGGGCATGGGCCCGCGTGGCGGTGGGAATAATGGTATGGGCGGCAGTGGTGGCGGCAAACGCCCCGGCCCGGATTACGAATTGCTGATTCGCCAGCAACAGGACCGCATGCGCGGCTGGTTCGGCGACGGCAACGAAAAACGCACGATTTTTGTCGGGGTTGCCGTGCTGGCGGTGTTGTGGCTTGCCTCTGGCGTTTACCGGGTGAACCCGGATGAGCTGGGCGTGGTATTGCGGTTTGGCGAGTATAACCGCACAACGACCCCCGGCCTGAATTACCATTTACCCATGCCGATTGAGCGGGTGATGATTCCGTCGGTGACGACGGTGAATAAAGTAGAAATCGGACGCAATAGCGATGGGTCACAAAACCCCGGTATTCGCGAAACCCGGTTGGCGTTCAGCCGCAGCAACAATACGCCCAAGCTGCGCGAGGGCCAGATGCTGACGGGCGATCGCAATATCGTTGATGTCGATTTCGAAGTGCAGTGGAAGATCGACGCTACGACGCCGGAGAAATATTTGTTCAACATGCGCGATCCCGCAGGCAACGTGAAATCGGTGGCGGAATCGGCTATGCGCGAAGTGATCTCGCGCAATAAGCTCGATGATATTCTTACCATCGCGCAGTCGCAGATCGCGGAAGATACCAAAGCGATCATGCAGAATATGTTCGACCGCTACGATGCCGGTGTGGAAATTCTGGCGGTGAATTTGAGCCGTCCGGACGTACCGCAGCCGGTGATCGACGAATTCCAGGATGTAAAACGCGCCGAGCAGGATAAGCAGACAGCAGAATCGGTGGCGGAAGGCTATGCCAACGAGATCATCCCCAAAGCGAAGGGGGAGGCCGCGAAAATGGTGCAGGACGCCGAGGCGTATAAAGCCAAGGTGGTGGCCGACGCGACCGGTGATTCCTCGCGTTATAAGCAGATTTATAATGAGTATGTGCAGGCCAAGGATGTGACGCGGCAGCGCATTTACCTCGAGACGATGGAAGAGGTGCTCAAAGACATGCCAAAAATGGTGGTCGACCGGGCGGCGCAGGGCAATGGCGGGCTGATGCAGTGGCTGCCCACCCCGACGCCGCGCAATGCGCAACCGCCAAGCAGCCCGGCCGGGCAATAGGAGAGACGCGATGCCGACATTTGCAATTAAACTGGTCGCCGTGCTGATCGTGCTGCTGGTGCTTATTGGTGGAACCCTGTTCATCGTGCCGCAAACCAGCCAGGCGCTGGTGGTGCAGTTTGGTGAGATTGTGCGGGTGATCCGCGAGCCGGGGCTCAACGTGAAAATCCCCTTCATCCAGAACGTGATTTATTTCGATAAGCGTATCCTCGGGTTCGAGGCGCAGCCGGCGGAGTTCATTACCCGCAACAAGGCGATGGACGTAGATGAACGCGTGGTGATCGATGCGTTCGTACGCTACCGCATCACCGATCCGAAGCAGTTTTACAAAGCCGTGAAGAACGAGGAAAACCTCAATAGCCGGTTGAATTCGATCGTGGTGTCGAGCATGCGTCGCGTGCTGGGGAATCACTCGCTGGCCGACCTGCTCAGCAATGAGCGCGACGGCATCATGCGCGAAATCCGCGACACGGTGAACCTGCAGGCGCAGGGCGTAGCGCTGACGGAAGCGAATAAAGGCATGCGCCGCTCGGAAGGCTTCGGCATCAAAGTGGTGGATGTGCGGATCGTGCGGGCGGATTTGCCGGAAGATATTTCGCAATCGACCTACGAGCGGATGCGCAAGAACTTCACCAAGGAAGCGCAGCGTTTCCGCGCCGAAGGGGAAGAACAGGCACTGGAAATCCGCGCCACGGCCGAGCGCCAGCGCACCGAGATTTTAGCCAATGCCCGCCGCGATGCTGAAACCGTGCGCGGCCAGGGCGATGCTCTGGCGTCGCGTATTTATGCCGAGGCTTTCGGTAAGGATCCTACCTTCTTCCGGTTTTACCGCTCGATGCAGGCCTATAAAAAGACCCTCAAGGCGGATGACACCACCATCGTTCTGTCACCGGATGATGGATTCTTGAGGGAGTTAAATCCTTAATCGCTGCCGGTAAGTCGGAATTTACGCCAAGGATTGTCACGTCATGATGAAAAAGTTTTTTGCGCTGGTGGCTGTGTTGCTACCCCTCACCGTGCAGGCGCAGCCGGAATCGTTCGCGCCGATGATCGAGCCGCTGATGCCGGCGGTGGTGAACATCTCGACCACGCAGAAAGTCGTGTCGCCAGGTGCCGGCGTGCCGATGTTCAATTTCGAGATGCTGCCCGGGGGCGACCCGCAGGCCGAGCAGTTCCGCGAACTCTTCCGCCAGTTCAGCGAACGGTTCGGTGGCAGCGAGGTGGAGCGCGAAGTCACCTCGCTCGGCTCGGGCTTTGTGATCGACCCCAAGGGCTATGTGGTGACCAATAACCACGTGGTGGCGAACGCGGCGGAAGTGACGGTGATTTTCCACGATAACACGCATTTGCCCGCCGAAGTAGTGGGCCGTGACGCGAAAACCGACCTCGCCTTGCTGAAGGTGAAACCCAATAAACCCCTGACCTATGTGCGATTCGGCGATTCGGATGCGCTGCGTGTGGGCGACTGGGTGGTAGCGGTGGGCAACCCATTCGGGCTTGGCGGTTCGGTGAGCGCCGGGATTGTCAGCGCGCGCGGGCGCAATATCAATGCCGGCCCGTTCGACGATTTCATCCAGACCGATGCGCCGATCAATCCCGGCAATTCNNGTGGCAACTCGGGCGGACCGCTGTTTAATATCAAGGGCGAAGTGGTGGGCATCAACTCGGCAATTTTCTCCCCCACCGGCACCAATATCGGCATCGGCTTTGCCGTTCCGACCTCGCTGGCCAGACCCATCCTCGACCAACTGCGCGAATTCGGCAAAGCCAAGCGCGCCTGGCTAGGGGTGAAAATTCAGGAAGTGAGCGATGAGATTGCCGAGGCGGTGGGATTAGGCAAGCCCGAGGGCGCGTTGCTTCTCGAGATCACGCCGGACAGTCCGGCCTCGCGCGGCAAGCTCGAGGCGGGGGATGTCATCCTCGAATTCGATGGCAAGACGATTAAGGAAATGCGTCACCTGCCACGAGTGGTCGCGGAAACCACCATTGGTAAAACGGTGGAAGTGGAAGTCTGGCGCCAGGGCAAAAAACGCGTGCTGCACGTCAGGCTTGAACAGCAGGCGGAGGAGGTGACGGAACAGCCCATCAAGCGTGAAGGCGCGCAAAAGGAACGCACCCCTGCCGACGGCCAACGTGTGCTGGGCATGGTGCTGGTGCCGGTGGATGCACGGCTGCGCGCACAATATGCGCTGCCTTCCGAACTGCGCGGCCTGATGGTGGTGGAGCTTGATCCCAATAGCGAGATCGCCAGGCAAGGCGTGCGCGCCGGCGATGTGATCCGCGATGTGAACCAGCAGCCGGTGGCCAGCGCCGCCGC
>DITH01000023.1 GCA_002422745.1 Alphaproteobacteria bacterium UBA6189 | reverse complement strand
GGGTTTTGCATGGAAGGAACGCGGTCACTCGACATACTATCAATGCACCGCACTTTTCTGCACTCCCACTCGGCATACCATACGACCACTGCGCCCGTTACGTTTAACGCCTGCCACAAGGGAGCGTGCCGATGAATGCCATGGTACAATCGCTAAAAGACCTGAACCAGATCAAGCTGGCTGCCATGATCGGCACCGCAGTCGTGATGATCGGCTTTTTTGCCTATATCTCGTTGCGCGTCACCGCACCGAACATGACACCCATTTTCACCTCGCTGCCGCCGGAAGATGGCGCAAAAATCGTGGGCGAGCTGGAAGCGCAAAGCATTCCCTATGAAATCCGCGCCAACGGCACGCAAATTCTTGTTCCCTCCGACATGGTTGATAAGCTGCGCATGAATATGGCGGCACGCGGCCTGCCCTCGCGCGGGTCGATGGTGGGCTACGAAATTTTTGATAAAGGCGACACACTCGGTACCTCGAATTTTGTGCTGAACCTGAACCAGCTGCGCGCCCTCGAAGGTGAGCTGGCGCGCACCATCGGAAGCTTCGACACGGTCGACGATGCGCGCGTGCATTTAGTGATGCCCAAGCGCGAACTCTTCTCGCGCGATAGCGCGACCCCCACCGCTTCCGTCGCGCTGAAGCTGCGCGGAGTGAGTAATCTCAGTAAAAATGAAATCGCCGCTGTGCGCCATCTGGTGGCCACTGCTGTTCCCGGCTTGAAGCCCGAGCACATCACGATTGTCGATAGCCGCGGTATTCTGCTGGCAAAAGGTCAGGATGAAACCGGCCAGCCGGGCGTGATCAGCGAAGAGGCCGAAGGCTACCGGGTCGATTATGAGAACCGCCTGCGCAACACCATCGAGCGCCTGCTCGAGCAATCGCTCGGGATTGGTAAAGTGAAGGCAGAAGTGCATGCCGATATCGATTTCGACCGGGTCGTGACCAACCGTGAACTCTACGATCCGGAAGGGCAAGTCGCCCGTTCGGTTCAATCGATCACCGAGAGCGAACTGGCCAATGAATCGGCCGGTGGTGGCGGTGTTAGCGTTGGCAACAACCTGCCGAGCGCCCTGGCGCAAACCGGTGGCGGCGCTGGTGGCTCGAGCAATAACCGCACCCGTACCGAAGAAACCACCAATTTTGAAATTACCAAGCAGGTGGTGAATTCGGTGAAGGAAACCGGCAACGTGAAGCGCCTCTCCGTTGCGGTGCTGGTGGATGGTAATTACACCGCCGACGGCGATGGAACCATGACCTATACCCTGCGTTCGGAACAGGAATTGCAGAAGATTCAGTCACTGGTGCAAACCGCGATCGGCTACGATGCAACGCGTGGCGACGAAGTCAGCGTGATCAATATGCAGTTCGCCAGCGCACCGCAGGATCTCTTCGCTGAGTCGTCCTTCGATTGGCTGAAGAAAGACCTCAATTCGATTATCCAGACCATGGTGCTGGGCGGCGTGGCGATTCTCGCCATCCTGCTGGTTATCCGTCCGCTGGTGGCGCGGGCAATCGAATCGGCTGAATTCGCTAACCGCGAAGACGAGATCGAACAAGCGGCACTGGCTGCGCCTGGTATTGCGGCCCGCCTGACCGATCAATCGCGCCTGCGTCCGGTTGAGGAAGAGGAAGAGCCCGAAGATATGATCAATATCGACCGTATCCAGGGTAAACTGAAATCCTCCAGCTACTCAAAAATCAATGGCATGGTCGATAAGCATCCGGATGAGACCGCACAGATTCTCCGGGCTTGGCTGGCCGCTTCGTCCTAACGCTCAAGGGAGCTTTGTTACATGTCTACCGTTCCTGCTACGACCGAGAAAAAAGAGGATTACCGGAAGCTGACCGGCGCGCAGAAAGCGGCGATCCTGATGATGTCGATCGATGAAGAGAATGCGAGCAAGATTCTCAGCACGATGAACGATGAAGAGATCAAGGAAATCTCTAATACCATGGCGTCGCTTGGTACGGTGAGCTCGGAAACGGTCGAGCGCCTGTTCCTGGATTTCGTCGAGAGCATGTCATCCTCCGGCGTCGTAGTGGGCACCTTCGACTCCACCGAACGGCTACTGATGAAAGCCCTCGGCAAAGACCGGGTCGATGGCATCATGGAAGATATTCGCGGCCCGGCCGGTCGCACTACATGGGACAAACTCGGCAATGTGAATGAGGAAGTGCTCGCCACCTATCTTAAGAACGAATACCCGCAAACCATCGCGCTCGTGCTGTCAAAAATCAAATCCGACCACGCGGCGCGGGTGCTCACCGTTTTCCCGGAAGAACTCGCGATGGAAGTGATCATGCGCATGCTGGGCATGGAGGCGGTAAAAAAAGAGGTGCTTGACGGGGTCGAAAAAACCCTGCGCGTGGAGTTTATGAGCAACCTTGCCAAAACTCAGCGCCGCGATACGCATGAAGTGATGGCTGATATCTTCAACAATTTCGACCGCAATACGGAAGCGAAATTCATGGGCCACCTGGAACAGAAAAGCACCGACTCGGCCGAGCGGATTCGCGCCCTCATGTTCACCTTCGAGGATCTCAAGAAGATCGATCCGGCGGGTTTCCAGGCGCTCATGCGCAATATCCCGAAGGAAAAACTTGCGGTGGCGATGAAAGGTGCGTCGGAAACGGTGAAGGAAATGTTCTTCAAGAGCATGTCCGAACGCGCCGCCAAGCTGTTGCGCGAAGATATGGAAGTGCTCGGCCCCGTGCGCCTGAAGGACGTAGACGAAGCACAAATGGCCATCGTGGCCGTGGCGAAGGATCTGGCCGCCAAAGGCGAGATCGTTATTGCTGGCGACACTGGCGAGGACCAACTGGTATACTAGATGCAGAACCGTACGTTACAGCGTTTCGATTTTGGTACCTTGCGGGATTTCCGCGGGCCACTACAGTTGATTCCCGAAGCAAAGCCCGAACCGGTGGACGAAGCCCCCCCGCCTCCGCCGCCGCCCAGCTTCAACGAGGATGAACTTCAGCAGGCGCGTATCGAGGCAAAAAAGCTCGGCTATAACGAAGGGTTCATGGCGGGTATGGGGCAAGCGGCAGCGGAGGCCGATGTGCAGTCCCAACATGCTGAAAAAGCGTTTATCGCCCTTGAAGAGCAGATTGCCACCCTCTCCGCCACCTATACCGCGATGTTGCAGGAACAGGCGCTTTCGGTGTCGGAACTGGCATTGGTGATTGCCAAGAAAGTTGCTGAGGAGGCTTTGAAGGCGGCGCATGTCGATGTGATAGCCGGGCTCGTTACCAAAACACTGCCTATGCTTTATAGTCGCCCGCGTGTAGTGATCGAGCTGCATCCCGAGACTTTACCAAAGGCAGAGAATCGTCTGCGCGAAGGATTGTTGCGCGAGGGATTCGAAGGCGAAGTGCTGTTTCGTGGCAATTCTGCCCTCGCCCCGCACGATGCGCGGCTCGATTGGGGCACCGGCATGGCCGAACGCTCGACAGCCACGATGTGGAAGGATATCGAATCCCTGTTGGCGCGGGTTCCATTTACCGTCACCGTGCAGGAAAGCCCGGCCCAAGTAACGAAGGAAACAGAGGAGTAAGCGATGAGCGATGAAGTGATGGGTGCCTTCGGCGAAAGTGCGGACGGCAATATTACCCTGGAAGCGGTAAGCGATATTCCGGTACAGATCTCCGTGGTACTGGGTAAAACCAGCATGCAG
>DITH01000186.1 GCA_002422745.1 Alphaproteobacteria bacterium UBA6189 | reverse complement strand
GCAGCTTCGGGCTCGCGCAGCTGATGGGAAATCGGCGAATAGGGCGACTGATGACTGACGACGACCCCATGACGCTAACTGCTTGCATCCGCCAGCGGCCATGCTATAAGCCCCGCCCATGACCAAAGAAGAACTATTGGAATTCAAGGGCGTCGTGGCCGAGGTGCTGCCCAACACCATGTTCAGGGTAAAACTTGAAAACGGCCATGAAGTACTGGCGCATGCCTCTGGCTCGATGCGCAAGAACCGCATCCGCGTGCTGGCCGGCGATAAGGTGACGGTGGAAATGACCCCGTACGATTTGAGCAAGGGCCGCATTAAATTCCGCGAAAAGTAGTCATTGCTGCGCCCGGAATTTTCTCCTGAAAATTCCATGGCGCGCCGCTTCGCGGGCTCAGGGGCAGGCTTGGTCTACTGACCTCGCGGGATAAAACACATGCATCATCCTTCCTTCATTCTTGCTTCCGCTTCGCCGCGCCGGGTCCAGCTTCTGGCCATGCTTGGCATCACCCCGGCGCAGATCATCCCGGCCGAGATCGACGAAACCCCTTTGCCGCTTGAACTGCCTGCCGCTTATGTGGCGCGCATCGCGCAGCAGAAGGCACAGAAAATCGCGGCGCTGCATCCCGGCCAGCCGGTCCTGGCGGCCGATACAGCCGTGGTGATGGGGCGGCGCATCCTGCCCAAAGCCGAAGACGAAGCGACCGCGCGTGCCTGCCTTCGGCTGCTTTCCGGCCGCCGTCACCGGGTGCTCAGCGCCGTTTGTTTCATCAATGCTTCCGGCCATCCGCAGCTGAAGGTGGTGATCACGCAGGTGAAATTCCGCCGCTTAACGGAGGCGGATATTGGCGATTACCTGGCTAGCGGCGAGTGGGAGAGCAAAGCGGGCGGCTACGCCATTCAAGGCCGTGCGGCGGCGTTTATTCCGTGGATATCCGGTTCACACAGTAATGTAGTGGGCCTGCCGCTGTATGAAACTGCTATCATGTTAGGCTAGCCGAACCTACTCATCCGCCACCAGCTTATGCAGCCGTTTACCGCCCAATAGATGGACGTGGAAGTGATGCACCGATTGGCCAACCTGCTCGCCGTTATTGGTGATCAGCCGGTAATGCTCGCCCACCCCTTCGCCATGCGCCACCGTTTGCACGGCGCGGAAAAACCCGGCGATTTCCTCCGCCGTCGCATGCTGCACGAAATCGCTATAATGTTGGTAACTGCCTTTGGGAATCACCAGCACATGGGTGGGCGCATTGGGTGAAATATCGTAAAATGCCAGGGCAAAATCGTCTTCATAGACTTTTTTACAGGGCACTTCGCCACGCAGGATTTGGGCAAATATATTGGTCGTGTCGTAAGCCATCACGTTTCTCCATGGTTGGAATGAAAAGGAGGGGCCGGTGCTTAGATGATTTTGCAGAACTCGTCGAAGGACGGGCGCGGACTGCGCGGATGCAGTTGCGTCGCATCGCCATAACCCAGATTCACCAGGAAGTTCGATTTAATGCTCGTGCCGGCGAAAAATGCCTGGTCGAGCTTGGTGTTATCGAAGCCCGACATCGGCCCGCAATCGAGCCCCAGAGCCCGTGCAGCAAGGATGAAATAACCGCCCTGAATGGCGCTGTTACGAAACGCCGTGTTATAAATATAATCGGGTTTGCCGACGAACCAGCTTTTCGCATCCGTGTGCGGAAATAGGGTGGGCAGGTAGTTATAAAACTCCAGATCCATCGCCAGGATCGCCGTCACGGGCGCCGACATGGTTTTGTCGATATTGCCTTTATCGAGGCAGGGACGGAGTTTTTCCCGGGCCTCGGGCGTGGTGATATAGGTCACGCGCAACGGTTGGCAGTTGGCACTAGTCGGGCCCATTTTGGTGAGGTCATAGATTTGCTTGAGCACCCCGGCATCGACCGGTTTGTCGAGCCATGCGCTATGGGTACGCGCCGCATGAAACAACGTGTCGAGTGCGTGGGCATTGATTTCAGGCGTCATGCTTAGTCCTCCGTACGGGATGCTTTTTCGGCGATGCCGCTTACACCTTCACGGCGCTTGAGTTCGTCCATCACAATTTCCGGCTCGATGCCGTGCGCCCGCCACAATACCATTAAGTGAAACAGTAAATCGGCACTTTCATAAATAATCTGTGTGGAGTCGTGCATGGCCGAAGCAATGGCAACTTCCACCGCCTCCTCGCCAACCTTTTTTGCCACTTTTTTCGGGCCCTTTTTCAGCAGCTTCGCCACATGCGACGTGGCCGGATCGGCCTGTTGCCGCTCGGCGATCGTGGCGCATAGTTCATCGAGGTAGGCGAATTTGCTCATGCCGCCATCCTTACCGCAATCGCCTCGCGGGATAAAGCGTCTTTCACTTGGGCGATGGTGAATTGGCCGAAATGGAAGACGCTGGCGGCAAGCAAGCCCGTTGCCCCGGCGCGCGCACCCTCGGCGAAATCGGCCAGGCTACCCACGCCGCCGGAAGCAATCACCGGCACTGTGGTGGTGGCGCTGATGCGGCGGATCAGCCCGACATCGTAGCCGTCCTTGGTACCGTCGCGGTCCATCGAGGTGACCAGTAACTCACCTGCCCCAAGCGCTGCCATGCGCCCGGCCCACGCCACCGCGTCGATGCCGGTGGGGTTACGTCCTCCATGAGTGAATATTTCCCATTTCTCCTCGCCGACGCGTTTGGCGTCGATCGCCACCACGATACATTGGCTACCGAATTTGCTCGCCGCTTCGCCGACAAATTCCGGCCGTTTTACCGCCGCCGAGTTGATCGATACCTTGTCGGCCCCGGCGAGTAACAATGTGCGAATATCGCCCAGCGCGCGCACCCCGCCCCCCACCGTGAAGGGCATAAAGCAGCGTGCTGCCACACGGTCGACCATATCGTAGAGAATGCCGCGATCGTCCGACGTGGCGGTAATGTCGAGGAAGCATAATTCGTCGGCGCCCTGGGCATCGTACGCCGTTGCCTGTTCCACCGGATCACCGGCATCGACCAGNNGGCCGCCGGTCACGTCGAGGCAGGGAATAATACGAACCGGAAAACCCGTTGGAGGTTCCGCCGGTCGCGCGCTCGGGCTACTTTCCTCGCCGTGTTTTTTTTCACTCACGGGCTGCTCCCACCAATTGTAGCGCCGCCGTGGGATCGAGCGTTTTTTCGTACAAGGCCCGGCCAATAATAATGCCTTCGATATGGCCCCGCGTTTTCACCGCCTCGATGTCCGACAATTGGGCAATCCCGCCGGATAGAATCACCGGGATGCTTACCGCTTCGGCGAGTGCGGCCGTTTCCGCAATATTCGGCCCGGCCAGGGTGCCATCGCGCGCGATATCGGTATAGATAATGGCGGCGACCCCGGCATCTTCGAACATGCGGGCCAGGTCGACTGCGCGGATATCCGAGGTTTCGACCCAGCCTTCCGTCGCCACCATGCCGTCGCGCGCATCGATGCCGACGACGATCTGGCCAGGGTGCCGCTTGGCCGCCTCTTTCACCAGCGCCGGATTTTTCAGTGCTACCGTGCCGAGGATCACCCGGCTCAACCCCGCATCGAGCCAGCGCGCTACCGCGTCGGCGGAGCGGATGCCGCCGCCCAGCTGCACC
>DITH01000134.1 GCA_002422745.1 Alphaproteobacteria bacterium UBA6189 | reverse complement strand
GCCCCGCCGAAACCCAAACCGGTTGAACAAAAAGTTGCCGAGAAGGTGGAGGAAAAACCCTTCGACCCCGAGGAAGGCAAAGAGCCGCCGGTCAAAAAAGAAGAAGTGAAAGAAAAACCGCCGGAAAAAAGCGCCGACGATTTCTTGAAAACCCTGAATAACCTGAAGCAGGAAGCGGCCGAGAAAACGCCTAACGCGAAAGACGACACATCGGCTGAGGAAAACACCACCAAGTCCGACGCGCCCTACGATGACTCCTTGCCGCTTTCGCTGTCGGAACGCGACGCGATTCGCAACCAGTTCATCCCCTGCTGGAGCCCTCCCATGGGCGCCAAGGATGCGGGCAGCCTCATCGTGATCGTGAAGGCGCAGTTTAAAGATACCGGCGAGCTGATCGATGCGAAGTTAAGCGACAAACAAAAAGGCCGCTATGCCTCTGACAGCTTTTTCCGTGCGGCGGCCGATTCGGCGGTGCGCGCCGTGCATCGTTGCAGCCCGCTCAAGCAGATGGATGTCAGCAAATATGGCTCCTGGCGCGATATGGAGCTGACCTTCGATCCCAGCATCTATAATTAACCTTCGCGCTTGCACCGCGTTGCGGCTTGTGTAACTTCGCTATCGAAACTTTACGTGCCATCCATCACGCGTGGCCCGTACATCCAACAGAAGGTCTTTGCATGCGCCTCGTTCAGTTCGCCTCCCTCGCCCTCACCACCGTATTATTGCTTGCCGCGCCTGCCCGCGCCGAGCTGAAAATTGATATTACGCAGGGCAACCCTCAGCCGATGCCGATCGCCATCACGCCGCTGACGGGCGATCCCGGCCTAGGCACGCAGATCATGGAGGTCGTGGCCGCCGATCTGGAACGTTCGGGTCTGTTCCGCCCCATCGCCTCGGCCGCCTTCATCGAACGCATCGTGAATGGCGATGCGGTGCCGCGCTTTGCCGATTGGCGGCAAATCAATGCGCAGGCGCTGGTCACCGGCACCGTCACCGCGCAGGGCGGCGATAAAATCCGCGTCAGCTTTCGTCTGTGGGACACACTGGCCGAACAGCAGGTGGCGGGCAAAGAGTACAACACGTTTGGCCGCAACTGGCGGCGTGTGGGGCATTTGATCGCCGACGAAATCTATAAGCGCCTTACCGGGGAAATGGGCTATTTCGACAGCCGTATCGTGTATGTAGCTGAGTCGGGTCCGGTCAATAAGCGCGTCAAGCGTCTGGCGATCATGGACCAGGATGGCGCCAATCATAAATACCTCACCGATGGCCGTTCGCTGGTGCTCACGCCGCGTTTCTCGCCGAACACGCAGCAGATTCTGTATATGTCGTATTCCGGCCAACAGCCGCGTGTCTTCCTGCGCGACCTGCAAACCGGGCGTGAAGAATCGTTGGGCCGGTTCGACGGGATGAGTTTCGCGCCGCGTTTCAATCATAACGGCACGAAAATGCTGATGTCGATCGCTTCCGGTGGCACGACCAGCATCCATGAGATGGATCTGCGTTCGCGCCAGATGCGGCGGCTTACCAATCAACCCGGCGTGATCGATACCTCGCCGAGCTATTCGCCCGACGGCACCCAAATCGTCTTTAACTCCGACCGCGGCGGCAGCCAGCAACTCTATGTGATGGACGCGAATGGCGGCAATATCCAACGCATCTCCTACGGGCAGGGCAATTACGCCACCCCGGTCTGGAGTCCGCGCGGCGATCTTATCGCCTTCACCCGCATGTCGGGCGGTCAGTTCTATATCGGCGTGATGCGTCCAGATGGGTCGGGCGAGCGGATGCTGGCGCAGGCCTGGCTGGCCGAAGGGCCGAGCTGGGCGCCCAATGGCCGGGTGATCGTGTTCAACCGCGGTGCGCCGGGTGGGCTGACGCGCCTGTATAGTGTCGATATCACCGGCTATAATATACGCGAACTTCCCACCCCGACCGATGCCTCCGATCCGGCATGGAGCCCCCTGTTGCCGATGTAGCGCAGGATTTAGGCTAGAAAGTCACGAGCAACTATTTACCGGTCAGTGGGTGATTGTGGGCGTTCGCACCACCTCCCCTGTTGCAGCTTTGTCACAGATGCTGACTATCGTGCATCAGGGGCCAACCGGCAAATAAGGCCTCTTGTATTTTTATATAGCCTATGTAATGAAGAGCCACGCCTGCCTTGATTTGGCGGATAACTTATTGTTTTACTGGAGTTTTAAAATGAAAAAGACAGCATTGGCCCTGGTTTCGGCGCTGTTCCTCGTAACCGCGTGTGATTCCTCTTCCTCTGATGATGCAATGGCTGGTGGCGCCGGCATGAACGGCACCGGCACCAACGGCATCCTCGGCACGACCGCCGACGGTACGTCGGTTGGCGATCGCGTATTCTTCGCTCTTGATAGCTCGGTTCTGACCGGCGACGCGCAAGCAACGCTCGATCGTCAGGCTGCGTGGCTGCAAGCCAACACCAGCGTTAACGTTGTGGTTGAAGGTCACGCCGACGAGCGCGGCACCCGTGAGTACAACCTTGCCCTGGGCGAGCGTCGTGCAACGGCTGCGAAAAACTACCTGGTTTCGGCCGGTATCTCGGCAGGCCGCATCTCGACCGTTTCGTACGGTAAAGAGCGTCCGGCTGTGGTTGGCAGCGACGAATCGGCCTGGAGCCAGAACCGTCGTGCTGTAACCGTAATCGCCAACTAAGCGATTCGGACACACCGAATGAAAGCCCGCCGGTTTTCCGGCGGGCTTTTTATTTTGACCGCACTTGCGGGGTTCAAAAAAACTTGCTAGCGAAAAGCCTTCATTCAGGAGCCTCCGATGCGCCGTCTTGCCCTCTGCCTTTACCTGCTAGCTGCGTTGCCCGCCCAGGCGCAAAGCCCCGATAGTTACAACGCCCGTCTGGAAGTGCGGCTGAGCCAGATGGCCGAAGAGATTCGCGAGTTGCGTGGCCGCGTGGAAGAGGCGCAATATGCCGCCCGCCAGAATGCCGAAGCCCTCGAGCGGTTCCGCGGCGATGCCGATTACCGCCTGCAGGCGATGGAACAAAAACTGGCCGAAGCGCAAGCGGCGGCTGCGGCTGCCGAAGCGGCCCTGCCGGAGCCAACCGGGGAAACACTGGTGCCGGCGGAACAACCAAGCGCCCCCGCCGCCTACCAACCGGAAGAAGCCAGTCCCTCCCCGACGGGCCGCGATTTTCCTAATTCCAACGCCCATTACAGCCACGCTTTCAAACAGCTGAACGATAAAAATTATGCGGGCGCGGCTGCCAGCTTCGACGCGTTTGTAAAAAAATATCCTGAAGACCCGCTAACAGGTAACGCCTATTACTGGCTGGGCGAGAGCTACTATGCGCGCGGCGATTACACCCGCGCGATCGAGGGCTTCCGCAAGGGGTTTGAAGTAAACCCCGATGGGCAGAAAGCCGCCGATAACCTGCTGAAACTTGCCATGTCGCTCAGCAAGGTGAAGCGCGTGAAAGAAGCCTGCATCGTGCTCAAGCAGGTGTCGAGCAATTACGGCGAAAATAACCCGCGCACCGCCAATAAAGCCGCCGCGGAAATGTCTGCCCTGCAATGTAAGTAGCGTCATGGAGCCGTTGCAGGAGACAGCCTTCCCCGCCGATCCTGCCACCCTGTTTACCCCCCTTGGTCCGTTTGAACCGGAACCGACCATAGCCCTCGCCCTTTCCGGCGGAGCCGATAGCATGGCCTTGGCATTGCTGGCCCAGCAATGGTTGATACCGCTCGGCGGCCGCCTGGTAGCCCTGACCGTCGACCATGCGTTGCGGCCGGAATCGCGGCGTGAAGCCGAGCAGGTCGGCGCATGGATGGCGGCGCATGGCATAACCCATCATATTCTCACCCCGCCCCATACCCCGGCGGGTAATAACCTGATGCAGGCAGCACGGCAATGGCGTTACCATGCGCTCAGCGAATGGTGCCGCACGCACGATGTGCTGCATTGCCTCGTCGCCCACCATGCCGACGACCAGCTGGAAACCGCCATCATCCAGCAACAGCGCGGCGATACGGCCGATGGCACTGCGGGCATGTCGGCCCTGCGGCTGTATCGCGGGGTACGGTTTTTGCGGCCTTTGCTGCCTTACCGGAAAGCTCTTCTGCGCGACTATCTCGTGGCGCGGCAGGTGTCCTGGGTGGATGACCCGACCAACAGCGACAGCCGTTATGCCCGTACCCAGGTGCGCCAGCAATTACACCCGACTGAGGCAGCGGGCGGCTTAGGCCTGCTGGCCGCGCAGGCATTGGCCCGTCAGCAGCGTGAGGCCGACGGCGCACGCACCGCGATGCAACTTGTACAGCTCCATCCGGCTGGTTATGCGCAGCTGCAGCATGCGGCATGGCTGGCACTGGTCGAGCCGTTACGCCAGCAAATCCTTGCCGATGTCATTACGACCGTGGGCGGGCATATCCACCGGCCCCGCCACCATGAGACGGCATGGTTGGCCCAAGCCATGGCAGCAAAAAAGGGGACGCAAACATTGGGTCGATGCCTTATCAGCTGGGCAAACGGCCTTGCGACCATTGCCCGCGAACCAGCGCGGGTGGAACCGCCGATTACGCTGAGCGGCGAAGGGGTTGTCTTGTGGGACCAACGGTTTCGTGTGCATTACCGGCTGCATCAGCCGCTTACGCTGGGGGCGCTGGGAAGTCACGGCGCGAGCCTGCTGGGTCGTAAAGACGTACCGCATGCCACCCCGGCCTTATGGCATCTTGATGCTTTGCATGCTGTACCCCATATCATGCCCTACCCGGAATCGTCCACGATTGGTGAGGTGCGGCTGGGTTTTGCTCCTGCGAAACCGCTTGCTGCGCGTAGCTTTTGGTGGTTGAATTCCTCGATTCTATTGAAAAGGACCCAGCCTAGTGCCGCCAATTTCTAAAAATATCGCCTTGTGGATTGGAATTATCATTGCCGTCATGTTGATGGTGAATCTGGTACAGGGCGGGATGGGGCCGGAAGGCGCCGGTAGTGCACAACGACTGGCTTACTCGGATTTTCTGAACCGGGTGGAAAATGGCGAAGTGGCCGATGTGGTGGTGCGTGAATCGGCCGATCAGGGCACGAAAATCCAGGGGCATTTCAAAAGCGGTGAAGCCTTCACCAGCCAAGGGCTGAACGACCCGCAACTGGTAAGCACCTTGCGCACGCATAACGTGAAAGTGGCGGCGTCGCCTGACAGTTCCGGCTTCTGGAGCGTCTTTCTTATCCAATGGCTGCCGTTCCTGCTACTGATCGCGGTCTATATTTTCTTCATGCGGCAAATGCAGTCGGGCAAAGGCGGCGGCGGGGCGATGAGTTTCGGCAAGTCGCGCGCCCGCATGCTCAACGAGCATACCGGCACCAAAACCTTTGGCGATGTGGCCGGGATCGATGAAGCAAAAGAAGAATTGCAGGAGATCGTGGACTTCCTGAAGAACCCGCAGAAGTTCCAGAAGCTCGGCGGGAAAATCCCTAAAGGCTGCTTACTCGTCGGCCCGCCCGGCACCGGCAA
>DITH01000014.1 GCA_002422745.1 Alphaproteobacteria bacterium UBA6189 | reverse complement strand
GGCCTGCCAGAGCTCGGGCGTATGGTGTGGCAAGGCGTAAATCAGATCGAACGAGTAGCGCGCAAAATAGCGTGCTGCGAGTTCCACTGCGCCGAGTGCTTCCCGCGCCGAATGTTCGCGGCCGAGAAATTGTAACGCCGCATCGTCGAGCGATTGTACGCCGAGCGAGACGCGGTTGACGCCCGCGGCGGCCAGCTCGGCAAACTTAGCGGCTTCGACGGAGGTGGGGTTAGCCTCCAGCGTAATTTCGCAACCTTCGGCATCGTAATCGCGATGGATCTGCTCGATCAGCGCACCGACTGTAGCGGGCGCCATCAGGCTGGGTGTGCCGCCGCCGAAGAAGATGCTGGTAATGCGCATGCCCTGCGTCGCCTCGCGCCAATGCGCCAGCTCGCGCAATAACGCATCGCGCCACGCCGCATGGTCGATCTCGGCACGGACATGCGAATTGAAATCGCAGTAGGGGCATTTTTTCTTACAAAAGGGCCAATGGATATAGATCGCGATCTCTACGGGGGATGGCTGTGTCATGTGCGGGCTCGAAGGATGCATGGAGGTTTCTGTACACGCCCCGGCCATCGTACGCAAACGCTGCACGTATCGGCACGCGAATGGGCTTTATCTGTGGCATAAGGTTAGGTAGAAAAGAAAAAAAGAGGAACCAGATGGCCATCGGCGACCAAAGCCAGCAGGCGATTATTGAATTGATGCATGGTAAGTACCAGCAGATTCTCGCCATCGAGACGGAATGGGGGATTCGCCTGTCGGAAGGCGATATGCGGCCGCGTATCGAGCATTTTCACGATGCGGTGCGGGCGCTGACTTCGGGCTCGGCCGAGCTGCATGAAAAACATTCCCGCTTGTCGGTCGAGCATTTGGCGTATGATGTCAGCCTATTGCGGCAGGNNGACCGGTCGGCACCATCAACCGCATGACGGAGAAATCGGCCTCGAGCGCGTTGGTTCGCCAGGGCGAAGCCGGGGCGACCCCGCCGCGCATGCCGCCTTCGGGCACGCGCATGGACCTGGCCGCCCTGTATTGCGGCTACACGGTTTTTTTCGCTGCGCTGTTTGCCGAGGTGGCCGACCGAAATTACTTCAGCCGCAGCGATGTGATCGACGAATCGGTGACGGATATCGGGCTGGTCGAGCAAGTGCTTGATCAATTGATTTCGGGACAGATCACCCAGGCGCAGGCGATGCAGGAACTGATGCATGTGGAGCGCGACGATCTGCGCGAGAAACTGCAGGCTATGCTGGCGCGCAAAGGATTAAGTGCGCGCGAAAAGCAGGAAGCCCGCGCCATGCTGGGCACGATTGAAAAAGGCCTCGCGCAGGAAAAGAAGCAGCTGGAAGCGGCGCATCTGAACTATCGCACCGGCCAGCTCGCGGTGTACGAGGACAGTAAAGATATCGTCAAGCAACTGGCGACTCAGGGGCTGAACCTTGCCGGTAAGTTTGTCGAGAATGCGCTGGGGAAAGGGGCCGGCCAAGGCCGCAACCAGGGGCGTTAGTTATAATAGCGGGCAGTCATGGGCGATGACCCGGCAAGCGCTACGTGATTTGCCAGATATGGATCATGGTTTTTTTGCCGTAGGCGCGGCTTTTCACCAGTGTGGCGCCGTCGAGCATGGGCGGTTCGGTGGTGCTGGGAAGCTCGGCGACCAGTAAGGTGCCGCTGGCGATCCACCCCTGGCCGGTCAGGGAACCATAGGCATTCGGCAGCAGGTTCTTTCCATAGGGCGGATCGAGCAGCACCAGCGCCATGGGCTGGGAAAGCGGCGGCAGGCGGGTAATATCGGCAGTGATAAATTGTGCCTGCGCCGCGACGTTACAATGCATGGTATTTTGCTTGGCCAGCGCCAGCGCGGCTTTATCCTGATCGACGAAATAACAGGTGGAAGCGCCGCGCGAAATTGCCTCCAGCCCGAGTGCGCCGGTGCCGCAGCATAAATCGGCGACGCGCTGGCCGACGATGGATGTGCCGCCGAATTGACCGTGCATCAGCAGGTTGAAAATAGACTCGCGCGTGCGGTCCGACGTGGGGCGAATGCGGTCGTCCTTCGGTGGTTGCAGTTTGCGGCCTTTTAATGTTCCGGCGATAATGCGCATGGTTATTTCTGACGGGGGGATCGCCCCCCCTTCACTCCCTTCGGTCGTTGGCCCTGGCCGCTGCGTGGTTCGCGCGGCGCACTACGCGTAGCAGACTGCAACGTTTGCAAAAGTTTTTCAACCTCGCCCGGGGCAATTTCGCGTACGGCGCCGGGCGC
The DNA here is from genome assembly GCA_002422745.1 of Alphaproteobacteria bacterium UBA6189. Classification (GTDB taxonomy): domain Bacteria; phylum Pseudomonadota; class Alphaproteobacteria; order Rickettsiales; family UBA3002; genus QFOX01. The sequence continues at coordinate 9,245 of DITH01000014.1, read as the reverse complement.
TAAATCGCCCAGCTCGAACGGGCCATAGGCAATACGGATCAACCGGCTCACCGGGTATTTGTAATATTCGAACACGCGCCGGATCTCGCGGTTCTTGCCTTCCTTCAAGGTCACGACGAGCCATTGGTTGCGGCCGGCTTTGCCGCCTTCATCGACGATATGGAACGGCTGGTAGGTGACGTCGTCGATGGTGACGCCGCGGCTCATCAGGTGCAGATGTTTGTCGCTTGGCGTGCCATTGATGCGCACCCGGTAGCGGCGCTCGAGCCCATGCTTCGGCAGCTCCAGCGCGCGCGCCAATTCGCCGCTGGTAGTGAGCAGCAGCAACCCCTCGGAAGTGAGATCGAGCCGGCCGACGGAAACCACGCGCGGAAGTCCGGCGGGCAGATGGTCGAACACGGTGGGGCGGCCCTGTTCATCGCGGTGGGTGGTGACCAAGCCATTGGGTTTGTGATAAAGCCAGACACGCACCGGCTGCGCCTGGCGCTTGATGTTTTTGCCGTCCACCTCGATAACATCTTTGGGCAGCACGGTGACGGCGGGTGAATCGAGCGTATTGCCGTTGAGCCGGACGCGGCCCTGTTCGATCCAGCGTTCGGCGTCGCGCCGTGAGCAGAGTCCGGCGGCGGCGATGATTTTTGCGATACGTTCGGGTTTATCGGTCGGCATATGCCGTCGCTGCCTCGATGAAGGCCCGGGTGATTTTGTCGTCGGCCGGGGTGATAGAAAATTCCGGATGCCACTGCACCCCGAGGCAAAAGGCGTAATCCGGATGCTCGATCCCCTCGACCACCCCATCGGATGCACGGGCGTTGATGATGGCACCGGGCGCGGTGCTGGCCACCGCCTGATGATGCGCGCTGTTCACCGCGATGGTGGGTTTGCCGACGATACGATGCAGCAATGTGCCCGCGACAATGGCGACCTCGTGGCCCGGCTCGTGGCGAGGGTTGGGCTGCTCGTGTGCCAGCGCATCTTTCACGCTATCAGGAATATGCTGCATCAACGTGCCGCCAAGAATCACGTTGAGTAATTGCTGGCCGCCGCAAATGCCGAACACCGGCATGTTGCGCTTCAGCGCGCCCTGGGTGACCGCCCATTCAAATGCGCTGCGACGGCGCTTCATGGTGACTTTTTCGTGCACGCTTTGTTCGCCGTACAGCTCGGGCGGCACATCGAAATTGCCACCGGTCACGACCAGCCCGTGGATGGTGTCGAGGTACGTTTCGGCCAGTTCCGGCTCATGCGGCAGGGCAACCGGCACGCCGCCCATATGCGCTACGGAGCGACAATAATTGTCGCGCAGCGCATACCACGGATATTTTGAATAGCCGTGGCCCGTGGCGTTGAGTCCTTCTTCGTGATCGAGCGTAATGCCGATAAGGGATTTCATATGCGTGCTGCCTTGTCTCTCGTGCCGTCAGGATGCGCGCCGAGCATGCAAACCGAAACAGATGAAGCTGCAGGCGATGGATCGGTGATTGCGCGGATAGTGGAGAGAATATATAGTGTTTTAAAATTACAATACAGGGGTTTCATGTCGCTTTCTTCGCTGCTTGGTGTGGTGTTCGGGTTCTTCCTGATTATCAGCGCTATCCTGCTCGCCACCAGTAACCCGATTATCTATTGGGATTTCCCGGCGCTGCTCATCGTGCTGGGCGGCCCGATCGCCGCGGCGTTTATGAGCTACCATTTCGGCGATGTGATGACGGCATTTCATGCCATCGGCTGGATGTTCGAGAAGCCGCGCTCGACCCGCGAAGGACTGAACACGGAAATCCTCCGCCTGATTAAATGGAGTTACCTAGTGCAGGCGAAAGGCCTGCCCGTGCTGGAGGATGAAATCCGCAAGGTGCAAAGCAACGACCCGGTGCTGAAATATTGCATGCAATTGCTGATCACCAATCACAGCACGGTTGAGCTGCGGGCGATGATGGAAACCGCGGTCGAGTCGGTCTACGAACATAAAACCGCGCCGGTCGCGGTGTTGCGCAATATGGGTGCTGCGGCTCCCGCCTTCGGGATGATCGGCACGCTGGTCGGCATGGTGGCGATGCTGAGCCAGGTCGGCGGCGGCGAAGACGATCTCGTCGCAGTGATCGGCAAAGGCATGTCGTTGGCGTTGATCGCGACGCTGTACGGGGTGTTCCTGGCACGCATGGTGTTCCTGCCGGCGGCGAGCAAATTGCTGCAGAAAGAAGAAACCGAACGTTTCCGCAACCAGATGGTGATCGAGGGGCTGCTGCTGCTGGCCGAGAAAAAACCGCCGCGCTTTATGCAGGACCGGTTGAATAGCTTCCTGGAGCCGCAGAATCATTTCGATATCGACCGCCAGCTGAGCCGCGCAAAGGGAGCGTAACCCATGGCTAAACATCGCCGTCGCAAACTGCACGAGGAAGAAGATACCGACGCCTGGTTGATCACCTATGCCGACATGGTGACGCTGCTGCTATGTTTTTTCATTATCCTGTTTTCGATGTCGAGCCCCGACAAAACCCAGTTTAAAAAAGTGGCTGAGGCGCTGCGCAAGGAAGGGTTCTACACCAGCCTGATGCCTGCGGAGGATGCGTATGAGAGCCTTAAGCAGCAGCTATCGCTGTCGCTTGGCGCTTCGGGCTACGATCAGTTCATGGCAGTGAACCAGACGCCGGATGCGATCGAGGTGGAGCTTTCCTCCAGCGCATTTTTCCGCCAGGGCAGCGCCAAGCTGACGCGCGACGCGCTGCCGATGCTGAAGCTGATGTCCGAGCAGGTCTTGCCGCTGAAAGACGACGACGTGACGATCGAAATCGAGGGCCATACCGACGACCGGTTCGTGCGTAGCGAACAGTATCCGAGTAGCTGGGAATTGTCGGCAGCGCGGGCGGCGAACGTGGTGCGTTACCTGGTAGCGCAAGGTTTCCCCAAGGAGAAATTACGCGCCGTGGGGCTGGCCGATGCCCACCCCAAAGCCCCCAACCGCGACACGACCGGCACGCCAATTCCTGCCAACCAGGCGCTTAACCGCCGGGTGGTGCTGAAGCTGAAAAAGGGTAGGGAGTAGGCTGAAAGGTTTTGGCTAAAAACTATTCCGCGTGCGCATAGCGCAGACAAGGTTGGTATTGGTAAAGTTGTATTCGCTGGTGAAATCTGTGGCATTGCTGGCGGTGGTGCAGCCGCTTACCCGCGCCGACCAGATGCGGCCCTGGGCGGGTAATCCATCATCGATTTTAGTGTCGATATTCCATAATTCCTCCGTGCGCATCAGGGGAGCAGTGGGGGCGGAAATATTCATTTCTTTGCCCAGCAGAAAGGAATGGCCGTAATTGACCGCGAAGGTGCTGGAGCCGCTGCCGCCACCGCTGTGGTCGAAATAGGTGGCGGCCCAGAGTCCGCCGTCCAGTTTAGAGCGGCCCGAGTTAGCGTACGCCGAGTGCGCACCGTTACCGCTCGAGCCCTCGATGCCGCTGTAGCTTCCCTCAATCAGCCCGGCATTGGCCAAATGATGCCAGAAACGAAACCGCTCATTGCCGCGCCAGGCGCCATGGGTGCGCCCATCGCCATTGCCGTTGCAGGTGGCGGTGACGCCGGTACTGTCGAACAGCTGGCAATCCGCATTGCTCGTCGCGGCGGTACCCCAGAAGGTTTCCGCATTGGGCATGTCGCCGGGCAGGGCGAGGTATTTGTCGCGGAAGGTATGGGTGGCGGTGCGAAACTGTTCGTACTCGCGCGTGACGCTGCGCAGCTCCGACGCACGGATGAGCGCGCGCCCGGCGAGGATGCCGCCGGTGAGCAGCCCAAGAATGACGAGGACGATGGCGAGTTCGACGAGGGAGAAGCCCTGTTTCTTCATGCAGAAATTGTATCGGGATGATCCGCAGGCTGCAACTGTTAGAATTGCTTGCGGAAAATGAGCCCGCACACGGGTTCGTTTAATGTGGTATCGTATTGTGATGTGCTGGAAAAAACGGTGGTCGCACAATCAGGCGCGAGCGGTGAACCTGCACGATAGCTCCATATCGCGCCGGTTAACGGGAAGCCGTCGTCCATTTTGGTATCGATATTCCAGGCTTCTGGACCGCTTAGTACCGGTATCCCGTCGTTCTGGGTAAGGTTGCTCGCGAACATGAACGCATTGCCGTAATCGCCCACGGCCATGTTCCAGGCCGTTCCGCCTGGGTTATCAATATATCCCCACCAGCGCACCATCCACACGGCTTTTGGCAGTTTGCTAGCCGGTACGTTAGTCGACGCCAGAGTTCTGTAGTTGTTCGAATCGCCGCGTACGCCGCTGAACTGACCTTCGACAAGGCCGGCATTGGCAAGTTGCTGCCAGTAGCGAAACATTTCATTACCAAATCCGGAGGTGGGGCCACCATGCGTCAGTTGACTGTCGCCATTGCCATTGCAGGTGGTGCTGTCCGTAGAGGGCTGTAATTCCGTGCCAGGGCAGTTAGCGGCGGCACCCCAGAACGCGGTAGCGTTTACGATGTCGCCCGGTAAACCTAAATACTTATCCCGGAAGGCCTTCGTGGCGATATGCCACCGCGCATGCTCCGTAGAGACGGAACGCAATTCACTGGCGCGGATGAGCGCGCGCCCGGCGAGGATGCCGCCGGTGAGCAGCCCAAGAATGACGAGGACGATGGCGAGTTCGACTAGACTGAAAGCATTTTGGCGCGTCATACGCTTAGCGTACACGAACCCCTAATATATGGCAAATCGCCTGGGTGAGCTCGGCGCGGTTCAAGGTGTAGAAGTGAAACTGGTGGATGCCGGCCAACATCAGCAGGCGGCATTATTTACAGGAGCACTTGCTTTTGTATAACATGTGTTATAACATAAAGTTCAGGGAGAGTGATATGCGAACAAAAGTGACTCAGATTGGTAATTCCCTCGGCGTGATCCTGAACAAAGAGCTGCTCGCCAAGCTGCGGGTGGGGAAGGGCGATACGCTGTATGTGGTGGAAACACCGGATGGGCTGGAGCTGAAATCCTACGACCAGGGCTTCGTCGACCAGATGGAAACGGCGGAGAAGATCATGCGTGAGGACCGCGACGTGCTGCGCAAACTGGCGGAGTAACCGATGAAGTCCGAACCGATCTGGATCCGTGAGGATGCGGTGCTTGCCATCCATCGCCGCCAGCTGGCGGAGCATGGCGGGTTCGAGGGAGTTCGCGACGCAGGGCTATTATCGTCGGCGCTGTATCGGCCGCAGCAGCTTTTTATGTATGCCGCACCGACATTGAGTGCGTTGGCCGCTGCGTATGCGTTCGGTATTGCCCGCAACCATCCGTTCCTTGATGGAAATAAACGCACCGCCTATGTCTGTGCGCGGCTTTTTTTAAAACTCAACGGCTACGATATGATTGCGACCCAGCAGGAAAAATATGCGGCAGTCATCGCCCTCGCCTCCGGCGCCTTCGACGAAGCGACGTTCGCGGCGTGGGTGGCGTCAGTGTGCCAGAAGGCTTAGGCAACACGCACGCCCAGTATGTGGCAAATCGCCTGGGTGAGCTCGGCGCGGTTCAAGGTGTAGAAGTGAAACTGGTGGATGCCGGCCAACATCAGCAGGCGGCATTGTTCGGCCGCCACCATAGCGGCAATAAGGTTGCGCTGTTCGGGTTTTTCGTCGAGTCCTTCGAACAATGTTTCCATCCATGCCGGCACGGCGGCCCCGCACATGTCGGCGAATTTTTTCAACTGCGCCACATTGGTGACGGGGAGAATGCCGGGCACGATTTCGGCCGTAATGCCAGCCCCACGCACTCTATCGAGAAAGCGCAGATAGGTGTCGGGGTCGAAGAAAAACTGGGTGATCGCACGGCTGGCCCCGGCATCGAGCTTACGTTTTAAGTGATCGAGATCGGCCTGCGGCGACAGCGCCTGCGGGTGGGTTTCGGGATAGGCGGCAACGGAGATATCGAAATCATGCACCTGCTTTAACAGCGCGACCAGATCGTCGGCATAATTACAGCCACCGGGCACAGGCTGGTAGGGTTGGCCATCGGGCGTGTCGCCCCGCAGGGCGACGATATGGCGCACTCCTGCCTGCCAGTATTGCTCGGCAATGGCGCGCAGCTCTTCGCGCGTTGCCTGCACGCAGGTGAGATGCGCGGCGGGGGTGAGCTCGGTTTCACGCTTCAGCCGGGTGACGGTCGCGTGGGTGCGTTCGCGGGTGGAACCGCCCGCGCCGTAGGTAACGGAAACAAAGCGCGGATTAAGCGGGGCTAGCGTGCCGATCACTTCCCATAGCCGCGTTTCGGCCTCCGGCGATTTGGGTGGAAAAAATTCGAACGACACAGAGGGCGCCGCCGCGCCGTAGAGGCTGCGGAGCTGTTGCATCATTTCAGACGGAGGCAGGGGCATCGCGCGCTACATCATGGGTGAAAAACGCACCATGCCGTGTTGCCTGCTATTGGGAAATGGATGACCGACCTTCGCCAGAAGCGTGGCATCGCCGCCGCGCCAACTGTTGCACAAACGCAACATATGGGATGAGAGCGTCGATGGACATGCTTTTGGTCTTCTGCCGATGCTGATGAAAGATATATAGGTAAAACAGGGTCTTATAAGGAATATTCCGCTAAACCTGTCTAATGGTTTAGAATCTCTTTACATTTACCCGCTAGATTCGGCATATCGGCTGGGTTAAAGCCAGTCGATGATCCGACAATCTGTATGGAGTTACAGGATATTATATGAAGAATAAAAATAACGTGCGCCGCGTAACGGTGATTACCCTTGCAAGCATGATGATGGCCGCGCTGACGGCCTGTAGCCCGGCCCCGGCGGAAGACGACGCCAACGACCCGATGGAATCGATCAACCGAGGCGTTTTCGAATTCAACCAGGTGGCCGATCGGTTTGTGCTCGAGCCGGTGGCCAAAGGTTACCGCTACATCACGCCCGACCCGCTGCGCAGCCGCATCGGCAACATGTCGGACAATTTGAGCGAGCCGCTGAACATGATTCACGCATTCCTGCAGGGCGATTTCGACCATGGGATGGTGAGCTTCTGGCGCTTTGTGCTGAACTCGACCATCGGTATCGCCGGTATGCATGATGTGGCCGGTTCGGCGGGTCTGGCGCTACGCAAAGAAGATCTGGGCCAGACGCTGGCCGTATGGGGTGTCGGTGACGGCCCATATATCGTGCTGCCGATTATGGGGCCTTCGAACCTGCGCGATACGGGCGGCACGGTGGGTGACTGGTTCCTCGATCCGGTGAATTACGTGATCGACGATACCTCGACCGAAATCTGGCTGGCGGTGGCCCAAGGCATTGTAACCCGCGAGCGGCTGATCGAAGTGTTGGATGATGTGGAAGAAACCTCATTGGATCCTTACGTAACGATGCGCAGTATGTACCGTCAGCACCGCGCGGCGATGATCGCCAACCGGGGCGATGGCCCGCTGCCCACCAGCGGCGAATAATTAGGAGTGTTCATGCGTAAGGTGACGTTAGCGACCGTCGCTGCCCTTTGGGCGTTGCTGGCGGTTCCTGCCCAGGCAGGCAGTGTAGATGGTGCCAAGGCATTCGTGCGTGGCGTGGCGAGCGACGTGCTCGATATCGTCAAGGGTGGCGGCAGCACGGATGCGCAGCAGGAAGCATTGCTCGGCGTGGTGAACCGCAGCGTGGATATTGATTTTGTCGCGAAGTTCGTACTGGGCCGCCACTGGCGCAGTGCGACGGACGACCAACGTCAGCGCTATCTGGTAGCGTACCGCCCCTTCCTGAAAAAGAATTATGTGTCGCGCCTGACGCGCTATTCCGGCCAGAAATTCAAAGTAAATGGCGCCCGTCAGGATAGTGACGGCAGCTACGTGGTGACGATGGATATCATCGACCCCAACGCGGCGAATGTGGCGATGCTGTACCGCGTGGTCGAGCAAGGTGGCGACTACCTGATTTCCGATATTGTAGTGGAAGGAGTCAGCCTCCTGGCTACCCAGCGCTCGGAGTTTAATTCCATCGCGCAAAGCAAGGGTGTCGATTACCTGATTCAGGCGCTCGAGAAACAAGGCGCAAGATAGTCGCGTAAAGCCGGTGTGCGGGCGTGTTCGTGCCTGTCATCTTTTTCAATTTGATTGCGTCGTGTCGTTAGGCGCGCCCATGCCAGACGGGCGGCGCGTGATGGCAGGTTTTTAGCTCGGGCCGCAAGGCGACGGCGGCCATGAACCGATCACCCAGTGCGGGTTCCAACATGTTTAACGTATCCGTGAGGGAAAACGACGCGGTTGGCGCGGCGACGGCTTGATGCGCTGCCACCAGTTGCAGCAACACGGCGTAATAGGGGTTGGCGTCGGCTCCCGGCATTTTATTTTCGATATACGCGGCTTCATCGATGCCGGGCGGCGCTTTCTGGGTATGGGCCACCGCGCGCGGATGGATGACAAAGCCCGTGGGAAACTCATGTGACCAGCGCAACGCCTGCCCGTCGGTATGAACGATCAGATCGCGATGGCGATCGAACAGGCGCTTCGTACAGGCGATGAGGCGATCCGTTTCGGCGTGGCCTTCGTAAAGCCGATGGGCACCGTCCTGCGCATCGACCAGGCTGATATTGAGATGCATGCCATGACAGATATGGTCGCGCGGGCTGGTATCGAAACGGATATCGACCACGTTATGGCCATAGAACCGCCCTTGGCGACCACGCTGGTGGCGCGCGCGGCTGATCGCATGGGTATCGGTGGAAGGCCGCGCCGCCGGATTGCCACCTTGCGAAAGCTCGCGCCGCATGGCGGTAATGGCGGCGGGCAAATGGCGGAGCGGCATGGGGTGCCGGTGATCGCTGACGACTTCATACTGGCGCAACGCATGGGGCGCATGGCAGCTGCCTTCTTCGCGGTAGGCGTAGCTGAACAGGCGGCTATGCGGAAACAGGCGGGCATCGCCCTGTTTGCCCAATTGCAGCGGGTCGCTGGTGCTCTCGATACGCTTCAGTGACGGCGCATCGGGCTTCAGCTCCATGCCGAATTCCAGCTCGATGCCCATCTGGACGCCGATGCCGAACCGCTGACGCAAATCGGCCGTGAGCAGGCCAATCGCGTGCTGGGCCAGCCGTTCGGGATGCGCCGCCAGCGAGGAAACAGCGGCGGGCGCAAGTTGGGTTCCATCCATCGCGCCAATGTAGCGCAGATGCATGACGATTTCGTGACGGGTTACGCCGCCAGCAGGTTTTTATAGCGCAGGCGCTTGGGCTGCACCGCGGCATCGCCGAGGCGGCGTTTTTTATCTTCCTCGTAATCCTGGAAGTTGC
>DITH01000042.1:5255-5474 GCA_002422745.1 Alphaproteobacteria bacterium UBA6189 | reverse complement strand
GGCGGTAAAATCTTCCGCGAAGGTCAGCCGCATCCCTTCCCTCAGCTTGCGGGCCGGGCGGGCAAAGGCGCGCCAGCACTCGCCCGATGGCTGATGCAGTAACAGCTCCACCCGCCGATCGCCTACCGTGGCATAGAGCCGCGCGGGGATCACCCGGCTATCGTTGAACACCAGAATATCGCCGGGGTTGAGCAGCTCGGGCAGATCGCGCACGGTGCG
>DITH01000042.1:0-5138 GCA_002422745.1 Alphaproteobacteria bacterium UBA6189 | reverse complement strand
TGTCCGGGTTTGCCGGCGGCTCGCCACGGGTGATCGCATCGACATGTTCCATCCCGGAAATCACCTGACCGAAGGCGGTGTATTGCCCGTCAAGGAACGGTGCGGGTTTGAAGCAAATGAAAAACTGCGAATCGGCGCTGTGGATGTTTGCAGCGCGGGCCATCGACACGGTACCACGAATATGGCGCAGATCGTTAAACTCGGCCTTGAGGTTTTTGCCCGAGCCACTGGTGCCGGTGCCGGTCGGGTCGCCGGTTTGCGCCATGAAGCCTTCGATCACGCGATGAAACACGATGCCGTCGTAAAAGCCCTGACGCGCCAGTTCCTTGATACGTGCAACGGTTTTTGGCGCTTTGTCGGCACGCAGCTGGATCACTACCGTGCCATCCTTCAGCTCGAGCAGTAACGTGTTTTCCGGGTCCTTGATGGTTTGCGCCGAAGCAGCGGTAGCGGACATGATAAGCACTCCTAATAACGTGGCGAGAAAACGCATGGGGAATCTCCAAATGCAAGTGAATGCGTTTGACCTACCCGATTGACCGGACGATGGCTATCGGTTTTATGCGCTCAGGAATAATGCGCATTGGGCAGGAATTCTTCCGTCAGCGCTTCAGCCACGGCGGGGGAGACGAATTTATCGACCGGCCCGTGCAGCCGGGCGATTTGCTTCACAAAGCGCGAGGAAATAAAATGCGTCGCGTCCGACGCGGTGAGAAACACCGTTTCGATTTCCGGGGCGATTTTATTGTTTACGCTGGCCATCTGGAATTCGTACTCGAAATCCGATACCGCCCGCAGGCCCCGAATCAGCAATGTCGCTTTTTCCTCGGCCGCGAAATTCACCAGTAGGCCGGAGAAATGCTTTACCGTAATCCGCTTGGCATCCTCGCCCATGCTGTCGATTTCACCCTGCACCAACGCCGTGCGGCGTTCGACATCGAATAACGGCTCCTTCGCCGAATCGAGCGCGACGCCGATGACCAGCCGGTCGACCACATGCAGGGCACGGCGGATAATATCGCGGTGGCCAAAGGTGATGGGATCGAATGTGCCCGGGTAAATGCCAATACGCATGCGGATGCTCCTATGTACCCGCAGAGTTAGCCCATTTACCTGGAAAAGATCAAGCCCTAGCAATGGCTGGAGCCGGGATTGGCCGTAACGCCACGCCATGTTCCGCCATAAACCGGCATGTCTGCGCGAGCTCACGGGTTTGCTGGCACCATCGGTCGACCGTCTCACGCAGGAGTTTTAAATTTTCATACGCCTGCTCTTCCGGGCCTTGGGTTCTGGCATGCATGCTTAGCTGGGACTCGATATGATCCAGTATTCGTGGCAATTCACGTTGTTGGTCTAGCTTTGCTTCTAGTTGCACCATCAATTTGGCGGAGCGGTTGGGCAGATCTTCATCGTTCATGAATCCCGTGTCGATCGGCGTTAATATCTCGCGTAGACGGACGGCTTCTTTTTGCGGGCGGTTGTCATCGAGCGCTTCCACCGCTTCGTAAAAACTACCAAACCCTTTCATATTGAACTGGATCCGCGCTTGATCTGCCTGCCATGCGCTGAATTTTTCGGTGAAATCCATATTGCGTAATACATTGTAATGATCGGCCAGCGCTTCGATCAGCCGGGAAAATTCAGCCTTATCGAGCCCGGGAAGGTATTTTTCGGATAGTTTGTCAAAGACGAAACCTAAGCCCGCCCCGCATACCGCATCATTCACGGGATACGGTTTAAGATCACCACGCGCTGGCGGCCCCCCTACCAGACCTGCAAAGGCACCAAAAAACACTTTTCTACGTGTTATATGGTTCACTGTCGGGGCGGCGAGCGAACGGGGGCGATGGGCATTTTTCTCTTTTGCTTCGGCATAGAGGGCGCGCGACCCCACCTTGTCCACATGTTGTATCGCTGTCGTCAATCCCTGGAAAAGCGAAGTAAGCTCCTCGGGCAGTTCGGCTTCAAACTCGGCAGCACTATATTGCCCGAACCGCACTTCTTCGGCGGTTTTCATTACATCTGTCAGTTTCTTCATGGCAAGATCGGCGTTGTTGTCGGACGTTTCTATCAGCCGATATAAAAGATAGCTGCTCATGAACTGCACACGCGGCGATTTTACCGCATTCTTGGTGAATTTACCTTCCTGTTTATCTTGCAGTGCGCGCAAGCTTTCACCCATGGAATGGATAAGATAGCGCTGAAAATGGAGCAACTGGTGGTAGGGTTTGTTCATAAGAGCTCAGCGTTGATGGGGAGAATAATTCTGGCCAGCGGCCTTTAGATCGTCATTGATCACACCAAGCATGGTGGTGAGTTCGCCGAGCAGACTTAGAAAGCGATTCGCATTCTCGTGACACTCAAGCAGCGGCTGTAGTTGCGTCATACTTTGGGCGGTACGCAAACGCACGTCGGACAGTTTACCCATCATTTCCTGAACGGATATTCCCCGTGCTGACATGCGCTGCAGTTGTTGCAGATGCATGCCGAGGCTACCGAAATTGTCTTTGAACTGAGTAATCACATCGGGCTTCAGCGGTTGTAGACCCGTCGCCGCTACGTCTCGAATTAAACCGGCGCGCCGAAATTCACCATCCAACTCGTTATAGCGCGCGCATAACTGAGCGACATGCTCTGCAAAGGCAGGAGCAAGCTTCGGCGGCGATACCCTCGAATGCGGTCGTTTTTCCATCCCTCTGTGATAGCAGGGGAATGTTACAGGCTGATGACGGCGACGTGACGATTACGCGTCGGCTTCCGGCGTGGTGGCAGCGCTCACTGTCTCGGCTTCGGTCGCCTCGCTCTCCAGCGCGTCGTCCTCATCGGCCAGCATGTCGGCCTTGATGCGCACCGCGGAGATGACTTTTTCGCCCCCCGCCGTGCGGAAGGTGATGACGCCCTGGCTGGTACGGCCGCACAAGCGAATATCGCGCACAGGCGTGCGGATCAGCGTGCCTTTATCGGTCATCAGCATGATCTGGTCGTCGGCTTCGACGGGGAAGCTGGTGACCACCGGCCCGTTCTTTTTACCGATGCCCATCGCCGTGATGCCCGAGCCGCCGCGGTTGGTGACGCGGTATTCAAACGCGCTGGTGCGCTTGCCATAGCCTTGCTCGGTGATGGTGAGGAGGAATTCCTCGGCCGCTTCCATTTCGGCGATTTTTTCCGGCGTGATGGTGATGTCGGACAAGTCGAGCGCTTCGCCCTCCTCCTCTTCTTCACCGCTGGCGCGGCGTTTGGCGGAGGCGACTTTGCGGTATTGCTCGCGTTCTTCCGCATCGGCACGGATACCGTGAAGCACCGTGATGCTGACCACTTCGTCTTTCTCGCCGAGCTTGATGCCGCGCACCCCGTCAGACGTGCGGGATTTGAACACGCGCACCGCATCGACCGGGAAGCGGATGGCTTTGCCCTGCTGGGTCGACAGCAGCACATGGGCGTCTTCCGTCACGGTTTTTACACCGACGAGTTTATCGGCATCGTCGAGCTTGATAGCGATTTTTCCGTTGCTCATGACCGATTTGAAATCGGACAGATCGTTACGGCGCACATTGCCCTGGGCAGTCGCGAAGAAGATATGCTGTTTATCCCAATCCTCCTCGTTTTCCGGCAACGGCATAAAGGTGGTAATGGTTTCGCCCGCGCTAAGCGGGAAGATATTCACCAGCGCCTTGCCCCGCGCCTGCGGGGTGGAAAGCGGCAGGCGGTAGACTTTGAGCTTATAGACTTTGCCCGAGGAGCTGAAGAACAGCACCGGGGTGTGGGTATTGGTGACGAACAGTTCGGTCGTAGCATCTTCCTCACGCAGGCTCATGCCCGAGCGGCCCTTGCCACCGCGTTTTTGCGCGCGGTAGGTCGCTAGCGGCACGCGCTTAATATAGCCGCCGGCCGTCACCATCACTACCATGTCCTCACGCTGGATGAGCGATTCCATATCGATTTCGGCGTCGGAATCCTCGATCTGCGAGCGGCGCGGCACGGCGAATTCGTTTTTCACCTGCACCAGTTCTTCGCGCATCAGCGCATAAAGCTTCTCGCGGCTGCCGAGAATTTCGAGGTAGCCACGGATTTCGCTGGCCAGCTCGTTCAGTTCGCCATCGATCTTCTCGCGCTCGAGGCCGGTCAGGCGTTGCAGGCGCAGCTCGAGAATTGCTTTGGCCTGCGCGTCGGTGAATTTGATGCGGTTATTGTCGGTGAGCACGTTGCCCGAATCTTCGACCAGTTTAAGCAGCGCCACGACGTCGGACGCTTCCCAGTCGCGTTTCATCAGTTCTTCCTTGGCGATGGATGCATCGGCCGAACCGCGGATGACAGCAATGACTTCATCGATATTGGCGACAGCAATGGCGAGGCCGATCAAGACGTGCGCACGATCGCGCGATTTGCCCAGCAGGTAGCTGGTACGGCGGGTGATGACTTCTTCGCGGAAGGCGATGAAGGCGGTAAGAATGCGCTTAAGATCGAGCAATTCCGGGCGGCCGCCATTGAGCGCCAGCATGTTGACACCGAAGCTGGTTTGCAGCGGGGTGTAGCTGTAAAGCTGGTTGAGCACCACATCGGCCACGGCGTCTTTTTTCACTTCAACCACCACGCGCACGCCCGATTTGTCGGACTCGTCGCGCAGGTCGCTGATACCTTCGATTTTCTTTTCCTTCACCAGCTCGGCCATGCGCTCGATCATGCGCGCCTTATTCACCTGATACGGAATTTCGGTAATGATAATAGCGTCTCGGCCATTTTTCATGGTCTCGATCTCGGCGCGGCCACGCATCACGACCGAACCGCGGCCGGTATGCATGGCGGAATGCGAGCCCGAACGGCCAAGAATAATGGCGCCGGTTGGGAAATCGGGCCCGGGGCACACGGCCATCAACTCTTCGATGGTTGATTCGGGCTGGTCGATCAGCATACAGGTGGCATCGATCACTTCACCGAGGTTATGGGGCGGGATGTTGGTCGCCATACCCACGGCAATACCGCCGCCGCCATTGACGAGAATGTTGGGGAAACGCGCCGGGAGCACGGTGGGCTCCTGCTCGGCGCCGTCGTAGTTCTCCTGGAAATTCACCGTGTCTTTGTCGATATCGTCGAGCAGCGCGTGCGCAGGTTTGCTCAGGCGCGATTCGGTGTAGCGCATG
>DITH01000171.1 GCA_002422745.1 Alphaproteobacteria bacterium UBA6189 | reverse complement strand
TCGATATCACCTCGGGCAAGTTCGTGTTCAACGCTACCGAAGCCTACATGATCGAGGATGGCAAGCTCACCCACCCGATCAAAGGCGCGACGCTGATCGGCTCCGGCCCGGAGATCATGGGGCGCATCGCCGCTATCGGTAACGATATGGCGCTCGATCCCGGCATCGGCACCTGCGGCAAAGCCGGGCAGGGTGTGCCGGTGGGGGTTGGTCAGCCGAGCCTGCTCATCTCCGCCATGACGGTCGGTGGTACCGAGCTTTAGTCGCGTACGGTGCGGTAGCAAACCTGTGGCGGAGGCTGCCGACGCATATTAGAATCCCGGTCGAAAGTGCAGCGCACAGGCTTTGCTCGAGGAATCAAGGCGATAATTAGTTGTAAGACTGGTTGCGCTGCTGGCGCCACCGCACGCGTTCCAGAAATGCGCCACGACTTTCCCATTTCCCGGCATGCCATCATCTAACTTTGTGTCGATGTTCCATGCTTCTTCGGGAGTGATTATAGCGTTCAACGGCACGCCGTTGGTACTCGCACCGCCAAAGATAAAATGATAACGGCCATACGTTCCCGCATAGCTGGCACCATCCCCCGCCCAGTTATTACCATACACATAAATATCCCACCCACCGTTGGATAATTTGCTGGCAGGGCAATCGGTTCCCGGTACGCAATGGTTGGTGCCGCCACTGCCATTTACGCCGCTATACATTCCCTCGATGAGTCCGGCTGTGCTCAGGTGGCGCCAATGCTGGCGGAACTGGCTGACAAGCAAGGCCGAGTTACCATTTTGTACCCCCGATCCCCAGCCGTCGCAAACACCGGGAGTGGCAACACTGGATCCTGAATAGGAAGGGCAATCCGAGGTGGCACGTTGCCTACCCCACACCCGTGTTGCGTGACGGAAATCACCCGGATACGCGAAATATTTATCACGAAACGCCTGTGTCGCCGTTAGAAATCGTTGATATTCCGTGCCTACCGCGCGCAGCTCACTTGCCCGAATCAGGCTGCGCCCGGCCAGAATCCCACCCGTCAGCAGGCCGAGAATAACCAGCACGATCGAGAGTTCAACGAGGCTGAAGCCGTGTTGCCGGTGTGCACATTTCATTGCGGGCGGGCCAGCCCACGTTTTGCCGCGCGTTCCCGGGCCATTTCGGCACGCTCCTCGGGCGATGCGGCATCCCATTTCGCTTTCATTGCGTCGTGGCGTTTGGCGGCCTCGGGATGCTCGGCCCGCCATTGCTGCTCCAGCCGCTGGCGCTCCGCAGGGTTGGCGTTCTCCCATGCATCCTGGGCGGCCGCGCGGGCGGCATCGCGCTCGCTGGTCGGGGCGTCAAGCGCCGCACGGGCATCGGAAGCGGTGGCATCCGTCTGGGCGAATGCTGGGCCCGAAAGAGTAAAGATGGCCAAGGCAACGCAGGAAACATAACGACGCATAAAACCTCCTTGAAACAGGGGATTACCCTGCGCCGATTACGGTTATTTCGCAAGCGCGATTTCCTACCCATCGTCATGTATGTGACAGTCGTGTGAAGATTGCTGGTTTTTCAACCGTTTCGCTTGCCGCACCCACCGCCGATGGATAAACTTACCCGATAAGCCGACGGATTCGTTAACGCTTATTGTCACAAAACCTTCACAAATTTCGTTAACAGATTAACCAATTGTTAGTGAAAACGGTGCTAAAGTGACAGGAAGCGGGAATCAGACCCGGACGAGCTGGAGAGTGAAAAGATGAAAGAAGCGCTGATTAAATTTTCTGGAAATGATGTAAGCTGCGCCGCCGTGGGGGGTTCTGGGATGGCGAGCATCGTTGCCCGGATGATGATGCAAAACGATCAGCCACAACTGGCCTGCGCCGCCGCCCAGGATGTCACTTCCCAGTCAATCGGCGCAATGCTGCAGAATGCCGGACTGGGCCGCTAAGCCACGCTTAATCCTCCATTCTCCCTAAAATTCTTGGTTAAATGCCGATTCGGCTTTATAATTCGCCGGTAGTTTGTCTAAGGTTGGCGAATGAATACCACGTGGAAAACCAGTGCCTTCAGTAAGAACTCGACACCCGTCGAGATCGACGAGGCCTTGCTCGCCGAAAAAGTGGTGATCCTGCTTCAGGGCAAAAACGTCTATGGCGACCAGATTTACACCTACCTGCAATTAACCCTCAAAAGCCTCCAGCAGCTGCGCGACAAGATGCGCCAGCAAGCCGATTTCATGCCCGCCGAATACGGCACCGTGCTGGCCGCAGGCAAGGGGGAGCCCTCGGTCGAACTACGTTCGGAAATGGCGGTGACGCACAACATGATCGATGTGCCCAAACCAAAGGCCGCCCCGGCACCCAGCTATGCCGTACCGCAACCCAAATTATGGGACGATTAGGCCGCGGAGTGCGTGCAACGCAGCATGAGCGCGCACGACGTTAATTCTTTCTTTACTCCTCTGGCCGTATGCTCCTTTGAAACAGGGAGGGCCACATGACCCGCATTGATGATTTCGGAAATTTAAGCGCCATGGTCGACGGCCAGGTATTCGGCGCGCGCGGCGATTGGGAAAAACACGAGACGGGCGACGGGCATACCGTGTTCGTCAAACCCATCCACACGCGCGATGTCGAGCTGAAAGCGCGCATTGCCAACCGGTTCGATGAGCTGGGCTTCGTGCCGAAATTCTTCCGCGAACAAGGCAAGGAATATGTGGCGCTCGAATCGGTGAAGCAAAGCCGCTACCAGACGGTGGAAGAAGCCTTCGTCAACCAGATTCTCGGCAAGATTTAAGCGATAGAAGCAATAAGCGAAGCCGTGGCGCGTGCGCCCAACGCCACATGGCGCTGTTAAAGCTTCACCACATCGCGCATCGTGTAAAAACCATTCGGTTTTTTCGCCGCCCATTCCGCCGCCACCAATGCGCCCCGGGCAAAAATATCGCGACTGGTCGCTTTATGGCCAAGCNNTGCCGTTCGCCGCTGCTGGCAAAAACCACCGTATGTTCGCCCACCACATCACCGCCGCGCAGGGTAGCAAACCCGATGGTGCCCGCTTTGCGCGCGCCGGTATGGCCATCACGCGATTTCACCCACATATCGTGCAAATCCACCCCACGCCCCTGCGCCGCCGCTTCACCCAGCGCCAGCGCCGTGCCCGAAGGTGCATCGACTTTATGCTTATGGTGCATCTCGACAATCTCGATATCGGTGGCTTCCGGCCCCAGCTTTGCACTGGCATGTTCGACCAGCGCCATCAGCAGATTCACCCCTACCGACATGTTCGCCGACCAGATGACGCGGGTTTGTTCCCCGGCGCGAATCAATGCTTCTTTTTGGGTCGCGTTGAGGCCGGTGGTGCCCGAGACAAGAATTTTACGGTTCAGCGCCGCCATGCCGGCAAGCCCCACCGCATGTTCCGGCGCAGAAAAATCGATCACTGCCTCGGCCCGCTCGAACAACGCCGCGGGTTGCTCGACCGTCAGCCCGGCGGCAAAGCTGATGCCGGCCTGCTCGAACTGGCTTTCCACCAGCGATTGTGAGCCGGGGCGGATCCCGGCCGCGACCAGTTCNNCCCGAAATCGCTACCCGTAATGAAGTTGTCATAATCTATCCTTATACTGAGAGGCTACAGTACCCGACCCGACAAAAAAGAAAAGTAGCAAGCGACCTATGACGAAACAATCATCACCAGTAGAATTACGCCGGGCGAGCCTGGAGCAGGTGCTACGCCAGCGCGTATTCGAAACGGAAAGAAACTGGCAGGAAAAAGATGGAGAAATGGTATTTTCGCTCCACACTAACCTGCGTGGCATGGAGCCCAATGCATACCTGATAGAAGATGCGCTCAGGGCCATTCTGCAGGAGGTTGGGCTGAATTACCGCCCGCAATATAACAGGCGACCGCTGGAAATGGATGATTGCCGGGCCATTGTCACCACCAGTAAAAACCCGCTGGGGCCGGCGCCAAAATATACCATTAACGTCCATGTAACGCCGGAGCGCTACAAGAAAACCATCGCTCCGATGATTGAATCAGCAAGCGGGCGGTCAAATTTAGATGTCCTCCGACAGGCAAAAAATACCATGCATCTGCCGGCAGTAACCCCGAATACGCTAGCGCAGCAGCTCTTGGAAACCTACCTGTTCCGCGATTCGCATGCCTGGCAGATGGAAGAGGGGGCGCTTGTTTTCCATCGCGACGCGCCGCTCCAGCATGCAGTGTTTAAGGCGAATACAACCGACTGGCTGCGCGACCAGATCGATCGCCTGTTCGCCAATTGCAATTCTTCGGTGAAAGTGGGATTCACCGCGCCTTCCAGCAACGCGCAGGAGGGATTGGAGCATCTTTCGCTAAGGGTGACGCACCCGCATGGTATCGATGCACTGACAAAATATATGAGCCAGCGCGGCGATAGTTACGTGCGTAGCTTGCAGGATGCGCGCGGACGATGAGCAAAAAACCATCCACCCTACCGGTGCCGGTATCCCCCGGGTCGCCCTCTGCTAAGGTTCGTGAGCGATCCTATCGTGATGCCGGCGGCACGGATGGCCATGGGAATGATTTGTTGGAGCCAGGACAGTGGGTGAATCGGGTCGACCCCGCTGCAAAGCGGGGCACTTCATCGGCAACAAAATCGGGCCGGTATGTCTGAGACCCCGGGTGTGGAAGCACGCCAGTCCATGGCTGAAAAAGGCTTTGCGCATTTCACCGCGCGACGGCTGTTTCAAGCGGGGTATCGGGGCTGGCTTCCGCAATCGGTCGATGGCGAGGTGCAGTATTACGAGCGCCGCATCCGCCTCAGTGCCTATGACGATTTTCAGGGAATCATGCCAGTGATCTCGCGCATGATTATCCGCCAATGCCAGGAGGCAATGGGTGCGCTCGGCATCCCCGGTGCCAAGGCCGGGTACGATACGCATACCGGCACGGTCTGGGTGCGTATTCAGCCCAGCCAGTACCAGTACCTGACGACGCAGCTGGAACCGCATCGACCGGGAAAACTCTTCGATAATGTGGTGGAATTTGCCTCACGCGGCACGGGCCGCTAACGCGCCTATTCCTTCAAATCTTCCCAGAATTCTTTGACGCGGCTGAAGAAATTCTCCGCCGCCGGGCTGACCGGTTTGCCGCCGCCGGCCGATTCGAAATCTTTCAGCAGGTCTTTTTGTTTCTTGCTCAGATTCACCGGCGTTTCGACCTGTACCTCGATATACATATCGCCCTTGGCCTGACTGCGCAGCACGCTCATCCCCTTGCCCTTGAGGCGGAACTGGTGGCCCGATTGCGTGCCTTCCGGGATGGTGACCTTCACCCGGCCGCCATCGATGGTGGGTACTTCGACATGGCCACCGAGCGTGGCGGTCGAGAATTTCAGCGGCACCTGGCAGTAGATATTGGCCCCGTCGCGGCGGAACAGCTTGTGCGGCTTGATCGACAGGAAAATATACAAATCCCCCGCCTGGCCGCCGCGAAATCCGGCCTCACCCTCGCCCGCGAGGCGAATGCGCGTGCCTTCCTCCACCCCGGCGGGGATGGTGACGTTGAGCGATTTTTCCTTGCGCACGCGGCCCGAGCCCGCACAGGTTTTACACGGTTTTTTGATGACTTTGCCGGTGCCCTGGCAGTTGGCGCAGCCGCGCTCCACCGTGAAGAACCCTTGCTGTGCGCGTACCGTGCCACGCCCGTTGCACACGCTGCAGGTCTCGGGCTTGCTGCCTGGCTCGGCACCCGAACCTTCGCAGGTATCGCAGGCGCCCGAGGTGGTGACCTTAATGGTTTGCTGCTTGCCGCGGAATGCGTCTTCCAGCGTGATGTCGAGGTTGTAGCGTAAATCCGAGCCGCGCGCCGCGCCCGATTGGGCCGATTCGCCACGGCGGCCACCGCCGCGCCCGCCAGTAAATTCAGAAAACAGATCCTCGAAAATGTCGGAAAAACTACCGCTGAATTCGAACCCGCCCTGACCGAAACCTGGGCCACCCGCGCCGCCGCCCATACCACCGGTAAAGGCCTCGTGGCCGTAACGGTCATACGCGGCGCGTTTTTGCGGATCTTTCAGGACNNTGCGATAGGCTTTTTTCAGCTCATCCTCGCTGGCGCCTTTTTGCACGCCTAATACACTATAGAAATCTTCAGCCATGGCGGGTGTGTAGGCCATTCATAGAAAAGAGTCGAGCAATCCTTAAGACCGCCCGACTCTGGTTAGCATACGGATTATTTCTTCTCGTCGTCGGAAACATCCTCGAACTGGGCGTCAAGTACTTCGCCGTCGGCGGCGTTGGTACTTTCCGCTCCGGCGTCACCGGCCGAACCGCTAGCGGTGGCATCGCCCGGTGCGGCACTGGCCTGCGCCTTATAGATCGCTTCGCCAAGCTTCATCACGCTTTGCGTCAGCGCTTCCGTTTTGCTGTCGATCTCGGCTTTATTGCCCGATTCAAGCACGTCGCGCAGGGCCGTGATATCGGCCTCGAT
>DITH01000066.1:7809-8113 GCA_002422745.1 Alphaproteobacteria bacterium UBA6189 | reverse complement strand
TGTCGTAGCCGATATGCGGGTTCAGCGCGGTCACCAGCATGAGTGATTCGTTGAGCAGCTGGGTAATGCGCTTCTTGTTAGGGGTGATACCCACCACACAATTATCGGTGAAGCTGTTGCATGCGTCGGCAATCAGGCGAATCGATTGCAGGACGTTATAAATCATCACGGGTTTGAATACGTTCAGTTCGAAATGACCATTGCTGCCCGCCACGGTTACGGCCACGTGATTGCCCATCACTTGCGCCGCCACCATGGTCATCGCTTCCGACTGGGTGGGGTTGACCTTGCCCGGCATGATGGA
>DITH01000066.1:0-7760 GCA_002422745.1 Alphaproteobacteria bacterium UBA6189 | reverse complement strand
TCGTTGGCGATTTTCATCAGCGACACGGCAAGCACGTTCAGCGCGCCCGAGAGCTCGACCAGTGCGTCATGTGCAGCCAGTGCCTCGAACTTATTGGGGGCAGTCACAAACGGCAGCTTCGTGATTTTCTTCACTTCGGCGGCGAATTTTTTATCGAAGCCGGCCTTGCTGTTGAGGCCCGTGCCCACCGCTGTCCCGCCTTGTGCCAGCATATACAGGCGTGGCAGGCAATTTTTTACCCGCTCGATACCATACTCCATCTGCGTGGCGTAGCCCGAGAATTCCTGACCAAGGGTGAGGGGGGTGGCGTCCTGCAAATGGGTGCGGCCGATTTTCACAATACTATCGAACTGCTTGGCTTTCTTCGCCAGCGCCTTTTGCAATTTGCTCAATGCCGGCAGCAGCGCGTGATGCACCTGCTCAACCGCAGCAATATGCATCGCCGTAGGGAAGGAATCGTTGCTCGATTGCCCCATATTCACATGGTCGTTCGGGTGCACCGGCTTCTTGCTGCCCATCGTGCCGCCCAGCAGCTCGATCGCGCGGTTCGAGATCACCTCGTTGCTGTTCATGTTGGTTTGCGTGCCTGAGCCCGTTTGCCAGACGACGAGGGGAAATTGCGCATCGAGTGTGCCGTCCATCACTTCGGTGGCGGCTTTTACCATGGCGTTGCCCAGTTTCGTATCGAGCACGCCGAGTTCCATATTCACGGTGGCCGCGGCGCGTTTGAGGATGCCAAGGGCGCGGATGAGTGGCTTGGGCATGGTCTCGCCGCCAATGTTGAAATTCATCATCGAACGGGCGGTCTGCGCCCCCCAGTACATGTCCGACGGCACATCGATTGGCCCGAAACTATCGGTTTCTGTGCGGGTGGGGGTTTTGATTTTCTTGTTCGCGGCCATATATACTATCCCAGAAGCTTGTCATTCCTTCGGCAGGAGATTCCCGCGTTCGCAGGAATGACAAAGGTGAAGAATGAGATTTGTTCATAGAAAGAATCGCGCGCGATGCAACCGGATTATTGGCTAAAGGCCACCACTCACCTGTCGGACGCCTGCCCGGTGATGGCGGAACTGATCGCGCGTTACCATGGGGAATCACTCCAGCCGCGGCCGGATGGTTTTTTCACCCTCCTGCGGGCCGTGGTCGGGCAACAGATTTCGGTCAAGGCGGCGGATGCGATCTGGGCGCGGCTGGAAAAAGCGGTAAAGCCGCTGACGCCGGAGAACTTGCTGCGCAAGCGCGATGCCACCCTGAAGAAGCTGGGGCTAAGCCAGCAAAAAGTGCTCTATGCCAAAAACGTCGCACGGTTTTTTATCGCCCATCACATTCAGGACCCTGCGGAGCGGGCGATCTATTGGGAGCAATTCACGGATGACGAAATAATCCAGCAACTTACCGCCATTAAGGGCATCGGCAGCTGGACGGCGGAAATGTTCCTGATCTTTCATCTGAACCGGCCGGATGTGTTTCCGGTGAAGGATCTCGGCCTATTGAAGGCCATCGACCTGCATTATACCGATGGCAAGCGCTTGAAGCCGAAAGAATATCTATCTTTCTCAGGGCGTTGGGCGCCCTATCGTTCGGTCGCGACCTGGTATCTCTGGCGGGCGCTCGACCCCGTGCCGGTGGCGTATTAAGTCCTGTGAATATCAGCCTTTTAACGGGGTTTTGTCATCAAACCGTCATACGCGGATGGTAAGATGGATTTATGAGTGAACAAGCACAACAGCGATTGGAAGCGCAAGCCCGCCAGGAGGTTGCAGCACAGCAAGCCGCTGCGGCTGAACAGACCAAAGGCTTTGGAGCGCAAATATGGGCGGCGATACAGGGATTTTTCCAATTCCTGATGGATGTGTTCTCGGGCCTTGGTGGAGGTGACGGCGATAATCGTCAACAAACCGATCCTGAAGTCTCTTCGCAAGGCCAGCAATCGGGTGGCGCGCTCTTATTTAACGGCATTCGGGCAACAACTGCCGCCGCCCGCAGTTGGGCAGAAAATCAACGCGAGCATACAGGCGGTACCGTCACGCATAGCAGTCCCGTCCGTGGAAGTGCAAAGGTAGGCGATGACCGCCACATGCGTGAAAAACATCCGGTCCATGGTGGCAAACGCATGCATCACGGGATCGATATTACCCCAGCAGATGGGAACGAGGCCACCCCCGATATTCTTGCCAGTGCCGATGGGGTGGTGCTCTATTCCGGTTGGCTGCGCGGGTATGGTCGTACCGTGATTGTCGGCCATGATGATGGCACCTACAGCCTTTACGCGCATATGTCGGGCAAGAATATGCCCGTGGCCAATACCTCGGTATTGCAAGGCCAGGTTATTGGCGAGATGGGCAGTACGGGCGGTTCAACCGGCATTCATTTGCATTACGAACAGCGTAAAGGCAAAGATTCCATCGTGCCATTGATTGAAATGTCTTCGATGTCGCGCGGGGCGCAGCTCGATGGTGAGCAAGTACATATCGCCCACAACCAAACGGCATCGCCGCCGCGTCCGAATCCATCGACGGGTAATGCTTCGCAGCAGGAAGAAAAAACCCCGACTAAGCCCACCGCACCTGCCAAGCCTAAGCCTGCCGGTGTGCCCGATAAAGACGAAGGAAAGCATTTCTTCGCCGGGATCGAGGTGCCGAAACTGAATCTCGCGATGCCGAAAGAAGTCGATCTGGCGGAGCTGGGCGATAAAGCACAGCAACTCGCATTCGGTGCAGTGCGCAGTATTAAAGCCGGTGTGGGCATCGGTCAGGCGTAAGCGCACGGTTTTTCATTGATATCAGCCGCCTCGTCGCTATCATGCGCGCGCATTGAAAGGTCGTGCCCATGATTCCCCGCTATTCCCGTCCCGAGATGGTTGCCATTTGGCAGCCCGCCACCCGATTCCAGATCTGGTTCGACATCGAAGCCCACGCGGCGGATGCGATGGCTGAGCTGGGTGTGATTCCCAAGGACGCGGCGAAGGCGATCTGGGCGCGCGCGCCGAAAGCCTACGATGATGCAGCCATTGCGCGGATCGACGAGATCGAGGCCGTCACCAAACACGACGTGATTGCGTTTCTCACCTACGTGACCGAACAGGTGGGGGACGAAGCGCGGTTCCTGCATCAGGGCATGACCAGTTCCGATGTGCTCGACACCGCCTTATCCGTCCAGCTGACACGGGCGACCGACTTGTTGCTTGCGGGCGTCGATCGGGTGCTGGCGGCGCTAAAAATCCGGGCGCTGGAAACCAAGGACATGGTGTGTATGGGGCGCAGCCATGGTATCCATGCCGAGCCGGTCACCATGGGGCTTAAATTCGCCCGCTTCTATGCCGAGTTCCAACGCAATAAGGCGCGGTTAGAGGCGGCGCGCCGCGAAATTGCCACCTGCGCCATTTCCGGTGCGGTGGGTACCTTCGCCAATATCGATCCGGCGGTGGAAGCGCATGTGGCCACCAAAATGGGGCTGGCGATCGAGCCCGTATCCACCCAGGTGATTCCGCGCGACCGCCACGCCATGTATTTCGCGACGCTTGGCGTCATCGCCTCGAGCATCGAAAATATCGCCACCGAGATTCGCCATCTGCAGCGCACCGAAGTGCTGGAGGCGGAAGAGTTCTTCAGCAAGGGCCAGAAAGGCTCGAGCGCCATGCCACATAAACGCAACCCGGTATTGAGCGAAAACCTCACCGGCCTGGCGCGCATCGTGCGGGGCTACGTCACCCCGGCGCTCGAGAATGTCGCGCTATGGCACGAGCGCGATATTTCGCACTCCTCAGTCGAGCGTATGATCGCACCCGATGCCTGTGTCACCCTCGATTTCGCACTGCATCGCCTGGCCGGGCTGGTAGAAAAACTGGTGGTTTACCCGGAGCATATTCAGCGCAATCTCGATAAGCTCGGCGGGTTGGTGTTCAGCCAGCGCGTATTACTGGCATTGACCCAGCAGGGCATGAGCCGCGAGGACGCCTACGCCGCCGTGCAGCGCAACGCCATGAAAGTGTGGCTGGAAGGCGCGAATTTCCTCGAGGAGCTCAAGGCGGATGCCGACGTTACAGCCCGGCTTTCCGCTGGTGCGCTTGAAGGGCTGTTTGACCTCACGTACCACACCAAGCATGTGGACACGATTTTCCGCCGCGTGTTTGCGTAAGTTGCTGCACTGCAACTAAAATTTCGCAGTGCAGCGCCATAAAACTGTCATCGTTCCCTGCTTAGCTTGTGCTTAAGCAAGGAGGACGTGATGGCTGAATTCGAACACCAAAAGAAAACACCCGAACCACCCCTTACGCATGCGACGCGTCAGCAACAGCGCATGGATTGTGCGGTATCGCCGGAGCGGTTTGAGCAAATGCTTGAACGTGAGGCACGGTATCAAATGAAATGCCGAAACATTCCGCCGCGTGGAAGTAACGGCCGCGGTTAAATGCGCGCGCCTTCTCGGCGGCGCAGAATGCGGTACACGATGTAAGCGCCGAGTAACTTGCTGGCGACGGAGCTTAATACCGTAAGCGGGGTAAAAATTCCCGGCACCGCGAGGGATGCCAGACCAAGAAATACCGTACTATCGAGCGGGGCGGCAAGGGCGCTGGAGAGAATAACCCGTTGCGAAAGGGGGCGGCGGGTGAAGGTAAAGACCGCCCAATCGACCAGTTCACTCACCGCAAAGGCAAGGCCGCTGGCGAGCGCAATTTCGGGCGGGGCCATGGCGTAGGAAATCGCTACGCCTAGAATGAGAGGAATAAAAATATAATGGCCAACCTCGCGCTGGGCAAAGTCGCGAAACA
Source organism: Alphaproteobacteria bacterium UBA6189 (assembly GCA_002422745.1). Taxonomy (GTDB): domain Bacteria; phylum Pseudomonadota; class Alphaproteobacteria; order Rickettsiales; family UBA3002; genus QFOX01. The sequence continues at coordinate 2,986 of DITH01000066.1, read as the reverse complement.
CCAGTACCAGTCCGGTCACCAGCGCCATGGGCGCCCAGTTGCCGCCATCGGGCAGGGCAATGGTCGGCACATGGGCAAAGCTCCAATTCACCAGCGGAATCAGGATGACGTATAGGCATGTCCAGCGTAGGCGATACATCGCGTGGCTCGTGATCGGGGTTGTGTTGCTGCTGTAAATCAGGACAATGGCGCGCACAAGCAAAGGATACACGATGAGCGATTTCGATCTCGACCGCCGACTAACAGCCGACAGCCATTTTGTTACCAACCTGCCGTTATGCAACGTACGACTGATGAACAATAAACGCTTTCCCTGGCTGATCCTCGTGCCGCGGGTAGCGGGGGCGAGTGAATGGATTGATCTTGATCGTGCGCAGCAGCATCGCTTAAGCGATGAAATTGCCGTCGTCAGTCATATCCTCAACGCCCTGACCACGCCGGATAAGTTGAATATCGCAGCCTTGGGCAACCAGGTGGCGCAGTTGCATGTGCATCTCATTGCGCGCTACAAAGCCGATGCGGCGTGGCCCAACCCTGTGTGGGGCGGCGCGAGCGAGCCTTACAGCGAGGAAGAAGCCCGACGTTTTGGCTATGAACTAAAAACCGCGCTCGATTCCCTTCAGCTGGCTTGACAGGGGCGGTGGTTTGGTTAATGTGCGCGCCTCTTTTCCGCCAGGTGGCTCGGTAGCTCAGCGGTAGAGCAGGGGAATCATAATCCCTTGGTCGGGGGTTCAAATCCCTCTCGAGCCACCATTCCTGCCCCGTCCGGCAGGCCCACACGCCACCGAGGGCGCGGTTTTTTCTGCGCCTGCCCTGCCGAGGCGCATATGATTCGCAATATTATTCCCGTCACTGCGTTGCTCAGCAGCTTTGCCATTCTTTGTATGGGGCACGGGCTGCAAAGCGTGCTGCTCCCCACGCGCGGTGCGCTATTTGAGAACCCGAACCTGATCACCGGCATGATGATGTCGGGCTATTATGTGGGGTTCATTCTTGGCACGTTTATTTGCCCGCGGTTGATTACCCGGGTGGGCCATATCCGCATTTTTGCCGCCGCCGGTGCTTCAGCCTGCGCCATTATGCTTGCCCATGCGCTGATGCCCGTGCCGCTGATGTGGATACTGCTGCGGGTGGTGTACGGATTTTGTTTTATTCACCTGTATACGGTGATGGAAAGCTGGCTCAACAGCATTGGCGATGCAAGCTCGCGTGGGAAAATCCTGTCGATTTATATGATTATCAACTTCATCGCGATGAGCGCCGGACAGATGCTGTTTTTTACCGTGCCGGGCACGGGGTTCGAGCTGTATTCCTTGTCGGCTATGCTACTGACACTGGCGCTGGTGCCGCTGACGCTCGGCCGCGCCATCCAGCCGACGGTGGTTACTGCGCCCGAACCATTCCGTGTGCGCAAGCTGTTCGAAGTGTCGCCGCTTGGGGTCACCGGCGCGGTGGTGGTCGGGCTCATGGGCGGTGCCTATTGGGGGATGACGGCGATTTACGTGTTGCATCTGGGCTATAACGAAGATGCCATCGCCTGGTTCATGGCCGCCAGTCTTATAGGTGGCCTGCTGGCACAATGGCCGCTTGGTTCTTTGTCGGACCGTATTAACCGGCGGTTGGTCATTTTACTGGCGGCGGTGCTGATCGGCCTATCGTCGCTTCTGCTGTTCATCATGGCGTTGTGGCCCGAGCCTGCGATCACGTTCGGGGTGCTCTGGCTGGTCATTATCGGCGCATTGTTCGGTGCGGGTTTTCACCCGCTTTATTCACTATGCATTGCGCACGCGAACGACTTTGTCAGCAACCAGCATTTCGTCGCGGCGAGCGCCGGGCTGCAAATGGTGCAGGGGTGCGGCGCCGTACTGGGGCCGCTGCTGGCGGGCGGGTTAATGGCGCTGCTCGGGCCATCGGCACTGTTTATCTATATAGGCGGGTTGGCGGCAGCATTTGCGCTGTACACGCTGAAACGGCTGGCGGCTCACCGGGTGGCGTCGGAGACCACGGTATCGCCGTTCCGCTTCCTTACCCGCACCGGCGCGTTCGCCTTCTTCCTCGACCCCCGCGCCAAGTACCGCTAGGCGGAAGTTTTTTCCTTTTGGTTCTGGCGTTTCTGAGCGGCGGTTCGTTCGTATGATTCATACGTCACGACCGAAATTTTTCCGTCGGCCTCCATGCAGGCCGTTTTGACCTTGGCGACGCTATCGACCCCTTGTTCGCGGAGCTGACTTTTCAATTCCTCCACCGTAATCAGCTCGCTGCGCATATTGGCTTTGTGCATGCGGCCGTTTTTAATCAGCACCAGCGCGGCGGGGTCGGTCAGCTTCGCGACCATAGGGAAATGAAAAGCCAGCCAGTCGAGGGCATAATTCCAGAAGATAATCGTCAGCACCAGGGCGATGCCATCGGGAATGCTGCGGTAATCGTCGCTCATGCCATTTTGCGCTGCGTCGGCAATCAGCACGATCACCAGAATATCGCTAATACCGATGCCCCCCGCCTGGCGTTTCAGGATACAGCGCAGCATGAGAAACAGCGCCAGATACATGATACTGCCACGAAGGAAAATTTCCAACAGTGGCGTGTGGATCTGGAACATGGCGCTCCAGTCGATCGGATCAAACATGGTGATTGCTTTCTTATGGTATTTCCACAACCACTCCGTTAACCGTTATAAAAAACAAATAGGAGAATCGCATGTTGAAGGGAAAAAGCGCCATTGTTACTGGCTCGACGAGCGGTATCGGGCTTGGCATTGCTCATGTGCTTGCCAGCAAAGGCATTCATATCCTGTTCAACGGCTTCGGCGATAAGGCCGAGATCGACCGTGTCGTAGCCGACACCGCCAGTCGCTATGGGGTAGAAACCGATTATTCAGCCGCCGACATGAGCAAGCCCGACGAGATCGCCGCCATGGTGCAGCAAGCCGAGCAGCGTTTTGGTGCTGTTGATATTTTGATTAACAATGCCGGTATCCAGCACACCG
>DITH01000062.1 GCA_002422745.1 Alphaproteobacteria bacterium UBA6189 | reverse complement strand
CCGAAGCGCTTCTTCGGCGCGGCGCGGAATATCGAATTCGGCGGATCGCTGACCATCATCGGCACGGCGCTGATCGAGACCGGCAGCCGGATGGATGAGGTGATCTTCGAGGAATTCAAAGGCACCGGCAACTCCGAGATCGTGCTCGACCGTAAAATGTCCGACAAGCGCATCTACCCGGCGATGGACATGACCAAATCGGGCACGCGTAAGGAAGACCTGCTGTACGAAAAAGGCGATCTCGCCAAGGTCTGGATGCTGCGTAAAATCCTCAACCCGATGGGGCCGATGGATGCGATGGAGTTCCTGCTCGACAAGATCAAGGACACCAAATCCAACGATGAATTCTTCGCGCTGATGAATAAGTAAGCATGGGCCGCAGAGTGATCTTCGGCGCGGTGCGCGTGAATTAATCCTTAGTTACGGCCATTAACACGCGGGCTTTCCGCCATGACCCAGCGGCCGACAAAGTTGCTGCGTTTCGTGGCGATCTCGCTCGATGAAACCGGACTCACCCGCCGACCGGCATGTGCCGCTTCAATCAATGTTTCCATCGGATGCGTGCCGGCGATCGGCAGTAGCTCCAGCCCCAATTTACCGAGAATCGGCCGACAATCATCGATCTGCCGGTTCATCTGGATGGCAAGGGTTTGTAGCGGCTTCGACGCTGCCTCTAATTTCACTTTCGACTGTAGCCCGGCCTCAATCGCTTGCAAGCAGGCGGCTTCCAACCGGTCGATCACCGTGTTGATCTGGGCGAGGTCGACTTCTTTCTGGTCCACCGGTTGCCCCGGTGCTGCCGCCTCGATCTGGTCGAACAAACGCCCGGTGGCCCGCTTCAGGAGGCCGAGCGCCTCGTAATAGGGGTGGTTTTCGCGCTCCAGCTGACGGCAAACAGCACCGATCGTATCGGATAATTTAGGATTCATGCGCTCCTCATCGGTTCAACGGGGCCGCACCCTGACAGAAATTTTTTCCATGGGTGTGAAGATTTGGTGAATACGCGCCAAGCGAAAAATACTTTTTATCTTATGTGTTTGTTCGCCGCGTGGATGACTAAAAAAAATAGTTGCAACGCATCCATGTTTTCTACTTTAACTGGCAACGTATTTTTTTATAGGATCTGCCATGCGCCATTCCGTGTCTCGTGCAAGTATTGCTTTGTTCACCGTGTTGGCGTGCACCAGCGCCCTCGCGCACACGAATTCGATCGGGTATGAAAATGCCGGGCCGGGGGCCGTCACGTTCTGGTACGGCAATTGGCATAATGGCACGAATTTCACCGAAGGCAGCCTGCGCGTCGAAGGCATTAGTAACAGTTTTTTATCGGAAACCGCCTTTAGCTTACTCACCGCCTCCAAACCCGCCGGGCTGATCGACGGCACGACCAATTTTTACTCCAACGGCACCCAGCTGGTGGGAACGAATGGCGGACAATCCGTTTACACATGGCAGGGCGCCACCATAACCGGGCTCACGGTGGGGGATTACCGGTTTACATACCTGCCCATCGCCAACCCCACCCAGGATTGGGAGCCAATGGATGGGGTGATCCTTTCGAGCACGGTAAGCCTGTCGAGTGCGGTCGTCGGGTCAAGCTTCGAAGATAATGCGACCAACGCCGCTAACCCGATGGCCCAAATGCTCGATGGGCTTTACGGCAACGCGTCAACGCCCATGCAAACCGAACTCGATAATTTAAAAAGCCTGAGCGATAGTGAACAGGCGGGCATTCTTAAAAAAATGGCACCCAATACATCGCAGGCCGCCACCCAGTCGGCCACACAAACCGTCAGCGGGGTGCTGGACACCGTGTCGACGCGGATGGAAAGCCTGCGCGCCGGCGACAATCAATCCAGCCTGTCGGCCAGCCTTTCGCAAGGCCAGCGGGTGCAGTTAGCGGATAATTCAGCGGATCTGGGAAGGCTGTTCGCCCTCGATGCTGGCGAGAACAAAGCCATCTGGACAAAAATCTACGGTGGATACGGGGAGCAGGACGCCAAGGACGGGTTCGCCGGTTACCGTAGCAAAACCGCGGGCTTTGCCGCCGGAGCCGACACCCGGCTCGAGAATGACTGGATTATTGGCGGCGCGCTGACCTATGCGGTGACCGATGTAAAAATGCACGATTTCCGGCAAGGCGATGGCGCAGATATCGATAGTTATCAGGTCACCGGCTATGCCACCCGCGATTTTGGCCAGTGGTATCTGGAAAGCAGCCTGGCCTATGCCCGCCAGAATTATGAAACCAACCGCGATACTGGTATCACGGGCATTGCCCGCGGCGATTTCTCCGGCAATCAATATGCCGCGCGCAGCATGATAGGCGTGCCGTTAGAAGCCGCCCATGGTTGGATAATTACGCCGCTGGTCGGCGCCGAACTGATCCATCTGACCCAGGAAGCCTACACCGAAACGGGCGCAGGTGTATTCAACACTGCCTATGACGATAACGACGCGACTCGGGTGCGCAGCTTTGCCGGGCCGCGCATTGGCCGGGAATTCGAGCGTGACGGCATGAAAATTCGCCCCTCAGTGCATGCGCTGTGGTGGCATGATTTCCGCAATGACGGGGTCGACACCACGGCTAGTTTCAGCGGCGGCGGCGCCTCCTTTACCACGGCGGGCCAGGAGCTCAATCGTGATATGGTAAATATCGGCGCGGCGCTCAGCCTGACCGAGGATGAAGATTTTACCCTCACCCTGCAGGCCGATAGTGAATATGCCGAAGGGTATGAAGCCTATTCCGGGCAGCTGATGGGCCGCTGGCGGTTTTAACGGCGCAGCCTGAAGCGCGGCCCCTTCTTCTCTTGCCTTCGCGCGGGGCCTATGGTTACTAGGCCCTATTCCCAAAATTTATCCCCATACGGAGGCTTTCCCATGGCACAACGCAAAAAAATCGGTCTGGTCGGTGCTGGCAATATCGGCGGCACGCTGGCACACCTCGCCGCGCTGAAAGAGCTCGGCGACGTGGTGCTGTTCGACGTGGTGGAGGGCCTGCCGCAAGGCAAGGCACTCGATATCGCGCAAAGCTGCGCCGTCGAGCGGGTCGACGCCAAGATCCTCGGCACCAACAGTTACGCCGACCTCGCCGGGGCCGACGTGGTGATCGTCACCGCCGGTATCGCCCGTAAACCGGGCATGAGCCGCGACGATCTGGTCAACACCAACACCGGCATCATCTCGACCGTGGCGGCCAACCTCAAGCAGCATTGCCCCAACGCCTTTGTGATCGTCATTACCAACCCGCTCGATGCGATGGTATGGGTGATGCGCGAGCAAACCGGATTCGACCCGAAAAAAGTGGTCGGCATGGCGGGCGTGCTCGATTCCGGACGCTTCAGCCATTTCCTCAGTGCGGCGTTTAACGTGTCGCATCGCGACATCACCACCTTTGTGCTTGGCGGACATGGCGATACCATGGTGCCGATGGTGCCCTATTCCACCGTGGCAGGCATTCCGTTGCCCGATCTGGTGAAAATGGGCTGGATTACGCAAGACGCGCTCGACCAGGTGGTTCAACGCACGCGCGATGGCGGGGCCGAGATCGTCGGCCTGCTGAAAACCGGCTCGGCCTTCTACGCACCGGCGGCGGCAGCCATTAAAATGGCGCAAAGCTATTTGAAGGATGAAAAACAGCTGCTGCCCTGCGCGGCGTACCTTGATGGCGAATACGGCCAGAAGGATATTTACGTCGGCGTGCCCTGCATCATTGGTGCAAACGGCGTCGAGAAGATCGTCGAGATCGCGTTGCCGGACGAGCAGAAAAAGCAGTTCGATCACTCGGTACAGGCTGTGCGCGAACTGTGCGGCGGCATCAAGCTGGAGAAAAAGGCGGCGTAGGTTCGCCTGCGGGGCCTGTGGACCGGCGTACGGAAAAATCCGCATGACCATTGAGCATTTCAGCATCACTGTGAAGGGCATGAAACCGTCCCTCGCTTTCTACACGGCGGCGCTAGCGCCGCTGGGACTTAAGCCCACGCTTGGCGACGGCAAAAACTGGCAGATGTTCGGCGACCGGTATCACGCACAATTTGGCATCAGCCCCGGCAAGCCAACCAGTAAAATTCACTTCGCCTTTCGTGCGCGATCACGTTCGGCGGTTGACAAATTCCACAAAGCGGCGTTGAAAGCGGGGGGCAAAGATAACGGCGCCCCCGGCTTGCGCGACTATAGCCCGAATTATTACGCGGCCTTCGTGATCGACCCGAACGGCCATAATGTTGAAGCGGTGAGTTTCGCCTCACCCAAACCGAGGAGCAAGAAACGATGAATATCCATGAGTATCAGGCGAAAGCCGTTCTGGCGAAATACGGCGTGAGCGTGCCGCGCGGGGGCGTTGCCTACACCCCGGCGGAAGCCGAGCAGGTGGCCCAATCCCTCGGTGGTGCCCTGTGGGTGGTCAAAGCCCAGATTCACGCAGGCGGCCGCGGCAAGGGCGGCGGTGTGAAGCTCGCCAAGTCGCTCGACGAAGTGAAGCGCCTCGCTAAGGAAATGCTGGGCATGACGCTCGTGACGCATCAGACCGGGCCGGAAGGTAAGGAAGTCAAGCGTGTCTATATCGAAGAAGGCTCCGATATCGGCGAAGAGCTCTATCTGTCGGCCGTGCTCGACCGCACCTATAGCTGCATCAGCTTCGTCGGCTCGAAAGAGGGCGGGGTGGATATCGAGGAAGTGGCGCAGAAAACACCCGAGAAAATCCTCACCGTGCCGGTCGACCCGGCCGCCGGTATCCAGGCATACCATGCCCGCAAGCTGGCCTATGCCATGCAATTGCCGCAGGAGCTACACGCTGAGTTCGGCAAGTTCGTCAACGGCATTTACCAGGCGTTCCTCGCGACCGATAGCGCGCAGATCGAGATCAATCCGCTGGTGATCACCAAAGGTGGCAAACTGATCGCGCTCGACGCCAAAATCAATTTCGACGACAACGCCCTCTTCCGCCAGCCGGACGTGGCCGAAATGCGCGACGAGGACGAAGAGGATCCGCTCGAGCGTCAGGCCGCCAAATTCGGCCTCAGCTACGTCAAGATGGACGGCAATATCGGCTGCATGGTGAATGGCGCAGGCCTGGCCATGGCGACGATGGATATCATCAAGCTGTATGGTGGCGAGCCCGCCAACTTCCTCGATGTGGGCGGCGGCGC
>DITH01000030.1 GCA_002422745.1 Alphaproteobacteria bacterium UBA6189 | reverse complement strand
GTTCTTTGGTCAGTATCGGTGCCTTGTTACTTAGTTCCATACAAAAATTTTACCCTTTCTTGCTTTTTTAGAATTTACTTTTGATATAAGGAACTTTCCCTGTTTGGCAATGTGTTCGGCACTCACGATCTTCTACCAAAGACCCTTGGTGCATGCGCAATACGTTATCGTGACACACAGATGATTTGCCAGCACACCCTTTCCCTGCTTTCTTTGCGCGATGGAATTCACCAACCAGTTTATTTTTTTAACCGGCCTGCTGCTTTGCGTCAGCATTGTGGCGGGGATCGTGTCGAAACGCACCGGCGCACCGCTGCTACTCATGTTCCTCAGCGTCGGCGTGCTGTTCGGCGAGGACGGGCTCGGCATTGTGTTCAACGATATGGAGCTGAGCTATCTCGTCTGCTCGTTCGCGCTGGCAGTGATTTTGTTCGATGGGGGGCTGCACACGCCGCTCTCGCATTTCCGCACCGCCGTGCGTCCGGCCAGCTTACTCGCAACGCTGGGCGTGCTTTTTACCACGTTGGTGATCGGGGCGGGGCTGATGTTCATCCTCGATTTTGCACCGTTGCAGGCCCTGCTGTTCGGTGCGATCGTCGCCTCGACCGATGCGGCGGCCGTGTTCCTCCTTTTGCGCCAGCGCGGGGTGGTATTGCCGCCACGCATCAGCCATACGCTGGAGGTGGAATCGGGCATCAACGACCCGATGGCGATTTTTCTCACCCTCGCCTTTGTCCAGCTGTTGCTGCTACCCGAGGAAGGAAGCTGGTACGTGATTGCCGGCGAATTCGTGCGGCAGGTGGGGATCGGCGCGGCCGTGGGCTATACGAGCGGCAAGCTCATTACCGTGTTTTTCAATCGTATCGAACTCGATGCAGGGCTGTATCCGATCTTTGCACTGGCCGCTGGTTTGTTCGTGTTCGGCGCGACCAATCTGCTCGGCGGCAGCGGGTTTCTGGCCGCCTACATTGCCGGATTGCTGGTCGGCAATGTTGAGCATCGGGGCCATGCGGTGGTGCGGCAATTCATGGACGGGCTGGCCTGGCTGGCGCAGCTGGGTATGTTGCTGGTGCTCGGCCTGCTGGTGACACCTCGGCATCTGGTCGAGGATATTCCGCTCGGTATCATCGTCACCTTGATTTTGATGCTGGTGGCCCGCCCGCTGGCGGTGTTCATTACCCTCGCCTTCGAGCCGTTTTCCTGGCGCGAAAAACTCTTCATCAGCTGGGTGGGATTACGCGGGGCCATTCCCATCTATCTCGCGATTATTCCGGTGATGGCCGGGCTCGAGGGGCATTATTTCAACATCGCCTTTATCGTGGTGGTGTTCTCGCTCCTGCTGCAGGGCTGGACGATCCATCCGATGGCGCGGCTGCTCAACATCCGCTGACGCCAGCCCACTTGCACCACTGCCAGCCACGGCGTATATCAGATGCATGCGTTCGTGTTTTACTCGCCTTACCCTGCCCCACTGGCTGCTTATTGCCGGACTGGCACCGCTGGGCGTGGCCTGGGTAGCGCAATATGGGCTCGGCCTGCCGCCTTGCCATTTTTGTCTGCTCCAGCGTTGGCCCTATGGGCTGGTGGCACTTGCCGGTCTTCTTGCCATGCGCTTGCCCCTTGGCGGTTTGCCCTGGCGGTTGCTGGTGGCGCTGGCGTTTTACGGCTTGCTGGCGACCGCCCTGCTGGGGCTGATCCATACCGGCATTGAAACGAAATTCCTCGCCTATCAGGGGGGATGCGTCGCCAGCGCCGATATATCGCTGGCAGCGATTATGGCCGCGCCGCTGGTCGCCTGTGATGCGGTGCTGGCGAGTTTCCTTGGCCTTTCCATGGCGGGGTGGAATGTGCTGTATGCCATCACGGCGCTGGCCTTGCTCGGCTGGCGCTATTCATGCGAGGTCACCGTATGTCGATGAATGCCGGCTCACCCCATACCCGCCCGCTGCCGGGCGATGCCGCCCTTACCCGCCCGTCGCTGGCAGCGATGCTGCGCGTCAACCATGCCGGGGAGTATGGCGCCAAGCGTATCTATGCCGGGCAAATCGCCGTGTTGCGCGACCATCCGCTACGGCCCGAGCTGGAGCATATGGCCGCGCAAGAGCAAGTGCATCTCGACGCGTTTAACCGACTCTTGCCTGAACATCGCGTGCGGCCCACGGCGCTGCTGCCGCTGTGGCACGTCGCCGGGTTTGCGCTGGGTGCCGGCACGGCGTTGCTGGGGCCGAAAGCGGCGATGGCCTGTACGGTGGCGGTGGAATCGGTCATTACCGAGCATTACGACCGCCAAATTGCGCAGCCCGACATTGTCGGCCCGGAATTGCAGCAAACCCTGCAGCAATTTCGCGACGAGGAAATGGAGCATCACGACACCGGGTTGGCCCATGCGGCCGAGGAGGCACCGCTCTATCCCCTGCTTAGCGGGGCGATTAAAACCGCGTGCCGCGCCGCGATATGGATTTCAGCACGAATCTAAGCATCTGGAAGCGTTAATCATATTTATTTTCGGGCATAAATATACCGCAATGCGGTAGGCCTATGCTGTAATTTTTATGCAAGTTGCTTACAGAATTTTTATGTACAGACATGCATCTTTGATGTACACGCAATACATAATAAAAAAAGAAAAACGTTCGTTCCTTAACAGGAGGTCACTATGGCAAGCAACCCACGCTCCCACTCCCCTTCCGATCACCTGCATGATGAGCCGAGCATCGACGAACTCTTCGCCGAGCCGATCATCCAGCTCGTGATGCAGCGCGACGGTGTCCAGGCGCAGGATATGCGTCTGCAACTCGATCGCCTGCTTAGCGCCTGCCCCGCTTAAACATCGAAGCACTACCTCACGCTTCCGCGTTCGAGCCGTGTTCGTGCTAGCGATTGAATAACATGGTTACTCCCGCATATATGGCGCAGCGTATGGCACGCTGTGCCTTTTTTATGCGCGGGCGTGCGGCGGTTAGTCGAACCAGCTGCCTTTATCGACCGGATCGGTAGCGAAGCGGCAATAGGTAAACCCTTCGTTCCATGCGGTTTTGTACAGATCGTTATCGCCAAGCTCGGGGCGTTTTTTGAAGCCGTAGGCCATGCGGTCGACCATGCTGCCGGCGGCGGCAAGGCCGGTATCGCAGCCATCTTCCCAGCCGAGTTTATATTCTGGCGGGCCCGAGGGCTCCACCAGGTAAAGCGAAGGCGGGCGGCAGGCGGCGAGCAGAAGCAGGGCGAGGGTGGCGGTGGTTTTTTTCATGTTTCCACTATAGCAGAAACGCGCCGGCGCGGATGTGAAATATTTATGACAGCCGGGCGCAGATTGGTGGGGGGTGAGGGATTTGAACCCACGACCAAGGCGTTATGAGCGCCCTGCTCTAACCGCTGAGCTAACCCCCCGGTTTTATCTGTGCATTTGCTGCGTAGCCAAAAAACCGCAGGCTGAAAAGAATAAAGCGGAAATTCGGGCGAATGCCACCAATTAACCTCCTTTTAAATGATTTATGCTACGCTCGGGCTATGCGCGTTTTTCCTTTACAGCTTCGTACCCGCCAGGCCGCCTTCAGCCTCGTCGAGCTGAGCGTGGTCATGGCGATTGTCAGCATCATCGCCGTACTGGGGCTGGAAAGCATGGCCGCCTATATGGGCCGCACTGCCTATGACACGACACAAAAACGCCTCGAAGTGATTCGCGAGGCCCTGGCCAAGCATCGTTATGTGTATGGGTACCTGCCCTGCCCGGCCAATCATGCGGTCGGGCCCTCGGATACGACTTTTGGTAAGGAAATTCGTAGCGGCACCGCCTGTAGCAGCAGCAGCATTACTGCCGATATCCATTACGGATATGTACCGGTGCGTGATTTGCAATTGCCCATCGCCTACATGAAGGACGGCTACGGCAGCTATCTGCGTTATGTCGTGAGCGAGCCGTTAACCGTCGCCGGCACTGGTAGCGGCCAGTTCGGGAATGCTTCAAGCGCCGGCCTTATCACCATCCGCACGGGCAAGCTCGAACAGCCCTGCAGCACCCAATGCCAGGAGTTGACCGACCGCGCCGCCTACGTGCTGCTCAGCTTCGGCGGCGACCGGCGCGGCAGCACCACCAGCGGCAGCACCAGCACTACCTGTATTTCCGATACGGGGTTTGACGCCATGATCGACTCGGCTAATTGCCGGTTCGGCAGCGGTAGCTTAAGCGTCGCCGTGCCGTATGACGTGTTTTACGACAGCCGCTTCAATAACGGCAAGGTCGAGGAAAACCATTTCGACGATCTGATCGTCTGGCAAACCAAGAGCCAGCTATGAGGAAAATTCCCCCCTATTGCCGTCGCGCCTTCTCGCTGCTCGAGCTCAGTGTCGTGCTGGTGATTATTGCCGTGCTGGTAAGTTTCGGCGTCACGATCGGCACCAGCGCCATCAAGGGCGCCAACCGCACCACCACCATCGAGCGCTTGCAGTTAATCGAGGAAGCGCTGGCCTTGTTCCAGCGCGCCAACGGCTATTACCCCTGCCCCTATAGCCGCGCCCTCACTCCGGACGATGCGACGTTCGGGCTCGAAGCACGCGATGGCGCCGACCCCGCCTTATGTGCCACCAGTGGCAGTGCGTTATTGAAACTCCCCGCTTCCGGCGATGCGATCGTTTATTTCGGCGGGATTCCGGTGCGTACGCTTGGCCTGCCCGATACCTATGCCGCCGATGCCTGGGGCAATAAGCTTCTCTATGCGGTCAGCGCTACCCATGCCGGTGTGCTGGGAAGCTATTACACGACCGACGGCCCCCTCGTCATGCGCTACGGCGATCGCTCGGGCACCAATTATACTATCACTACCGCACGCGAGGAAGACAACACCAACGCGGCCGGCGCCGCGGCGGTTTATGTGGTGCTTAGCCACGGGGCCGACGGCAAAGGGGCCTACCCGCTGCGCGGCACCAGTGTGGCGGTGAGTTGCGGCAGCAGCACCGCCAACGATGTCGGCAATTGCGACGATGCCAACGTGATTTTCTACGATACCGCCTTTAACGATGGCTCGCAGGAAAGCACGTTCTTCGACGATTTTGTGGTCTGGAAAAGCAATCATCTCGACCGTATTCCCACCACGCTGGGTGGCCCCGGGGCCGGCTGTAGCAGCAGCTGCGAAATGTGGTGTGCGCCGTGCGCCAATAGCCCTGCCGCCACCCCGTCGATGATTTGCGACCGGCATATTGCCTCAACCTCGCCGTGCGAAGCACAATGTATTTATGCATATCCGGAAGATGGTGTATTATGTCCGTAATCGCCCAGGGGCAGAGTGGGGAACGCAAATGAGTAAATTTATGCAGGCGCTGCAGCGGTTTTTCCGTCACGAGCAGGGCTATACGCTGGTAGTGATCGCTGCGGTGTTTGCAGCGTTCGCCATTGGCATGGCAGCGTATCTCGACCGCTCGGTGCAGGGCAAAGCCGTCGCCACCAAGACCGAAGCGCGCAACCAGCTTACCGTGCTGCAAACGGCGTTGATCCGTTACGCGAATGAACATAGCGGGCGTTATCCCTGCCCTGCCCGGCCCGACGTGCCGATGACCGATAGCAGCTTCGGCACGGCGGTCAGCAATTGCCATACCGGCACGCCCACCGGCATCGTGATCCTGAGCGGCAGCACCGAAGTGATCCGCGGCATGGTACCGGTACAAACCCTGGCCGGTTATGGGCTTACCGCGGCCGACGCCTTCGACCAGTGGGGCAACCGCATCATGTATGTGGTCAACCGCGAACTCACGCCCGGTGGCAGCGGCACGGCCACCGACCGGCCAAGCATTACTGAGGGGAACCTCAATACCGAGATTCCCGATCCCGATTTCATCCTGCTCAGCTATGGGCAGGATCGTCAGGGCGGCTACCAGCGCGTGCAGACCGCGCCGACGCTGGCGACCGGCCCATCAGTGCCCTGCGCCAGCGCATCGACCGAAAAACGGCAGGAGAATTGCGACGATGATCTGAACTTCATCCTCTCCTCCACCTACACCCTCGCCAACGCCACCAGCAGCAATTACTTCGACGACCAGTTGAGTTATTACCTGGCGGATATCGCGACTGCGTCGAGCGGGGAGAATTTACTTTACAATTTTCCTGGCCGCTCCACCGCCTATAGCTGGGAGGTACCAGAGGATGGCACCTATAAAATCTATGTGTGGGGTTCCGGTAATTACGGCAGTTACATCGATTACCGTGCCTGTGGGTATGACTCGTATTTTACAATGTATTATGCCACCGGCGGTTCCGGCGCTCTGACTATCGCCGAACGTACCCTGACTGCTGGCGAAACCCTTACTATTAATGCAGCGCAAAATCCTGCTACCAGTAGTACCGTTACTATCCCATCTTCTTCTACCTTAACGGCCGGCGGCGGCGGCACAGTGACTAATACGTCCAACTGCCCCGACTGTGGCTCTTGCACCATATCTTTTATACCTGCCGCTGGCGGCACGGCGAGTGGCGGGGACATTAATATTAATGGCTCTGCAGGAAAAGTATCAACCACGAGTATGGTCGGTAATGATGGTGGTGGAACACATGGCGGAACAGGGCATCCTACTGCGGGATCTCCCGGCGCGCCGGGCTACGATGGGTTAAGTGGAGGACATGGAGGAAGTACAGGTACAAGCAATTACTCTACCGGGCCTGGCGCTGGTGGACAGCCACAATTCCCTCATTACGCTTCGGGATCGTATGGTGCCGGAGCAGTCACGATCACGAAATCTCTGCCCTATGTGCGTTCCTATCCTGCACGGGCTGCGTCGTATACTTGGACGGTACCAGAAAACGGTACGTATCGGTTTTACGCGTGGGGAGCAGGCAGTGTCGGCGCCTCCTTCGATCTTCGAGGATGTATCGGTTCGATTTACTCAGCAAGCGGCGCTTCCGGGGGACTTGCGGTGGTCGATAAAACATTAACCGCTGGCGAGTCTGTAACCCTTGCTGTGGGCCTTGCAAGTGGGGCTACCACTACCGTAACTTTCCCTAGTGGAACACCGCTCTCTGCAGGAGGGGGAGGTACCGGCAATGCCACTTGTAGTTACGAATTTACCCCTGCAGCGGGGGGCGTGGCTAGCGGCGGTGATACAAACATTAACGGTTCAGATGGCAAGGTATTTTCCTCGAGTGTAGCGGGCAATGCGGGCGGCGGAACCCATGGGGGATTGGGACATCCCACACACGGCACACCCGGGGCCCCGGGGCATGATGGATTGTATGGCGGCACAGGTGGGAGTGGCTACACACGTTCCTCTACGCCCGGTGCGGGGGGGAGCGTTCTTTACACTTCCCACCCTCAGCAGGGTATTCATGGTGAAGGCTTAGTCATTATTCGGCGAATGTAATGGTATCGATTGCAGGAAACGTAACAAATGTGTAAACTATCCTAAAGGTAAACATGCAGCGATTTATCGCAAAAATTCGTGGCTTTACGCTGCTCGAGCTGACGGTGGTGATCGTGCTGGTGAGCCTGATGGCCGGGTTCGCTATCGAGGCGCTGCAAAAGCGCGCCGCGCAGGATTGTTACCCCGTTACCCAGAAGCAATTGCAGGAAATCAACGGCGCGCTCGAGCGCTATGTGCGGGCCAATAATCGCTACCCTATTCCCGCGCCTAAAAACCTCGGCGTCAATAACCCTGCCTATGGGCGCGAAGCCGCCAGCGCTGGCGACACGGCGATCGACCGCGTGACCACAGCCAAGCCGGTGCTGTACGGCGCCCTGCCCTTCGCCACGCTGGAGCTCAATGCCAGCTACGCGGCTGATTGCTGGGGGAATAAATTCACCTACGTGGTGTCGGAAGCGATGACCGCGCAGGAAACCTATATGAGCGATAGCAGCACCGGCAGTATCACGGTGCGCAGCGGCACGCTCGAGAGCCCGGTCACCCTCTCGGCCGGGGCGGCTTACGCCGTGGTCAGTCACGGGGCCGATGCGCTGGTGGCCAGCGCGCGCAATTACAGCGGCGTAAAGAAAAACTGCAACCGCGCCCAATCCAACGAGGCGATCACCCGCGTTGATAAGGAAAATTGCGACACCAATAATGACGTGATTTTTGCCGCGCCCTATAGTGATGGCAGCGGCGATATCTTCTTCGACGACCTCGTCGTCTACCGTGAAAAAACCGGCATCACCGGGTGCCTTGCCGGCACTACCCATTGGGGCGGTGGGTGCTCGACGGCCGTCGGCACCCTGGCCCATACGGGCACGCAGGCGGTCACCAACAGCGCCTCGGGCTATAGCGGCTCGGGGACAGCTACCTGCACCAATGGCACGGTCAGCGTGTCGGGCAGTTGCACGCCGACGGGCACTGCCTGCTCGGCGCAACCCATCACCTGGGGCAATTGCGCGGGCACCACCACCGCGTTGAGCAATGGCGGCAGCGTCACGGTAGAAAATACACAGGGCGGTTACGCCGGTTCGGTCACGGCTACCTGCTCCAGCGGCACACTCAGCCAAAGCAGTGCCAGCTGCGAAGTGAGCGCCGATTGCGCCAGCCAGAGTTTAACCTGGCGCACCAACTGCGGCGGCACGGCCCGCGCCCTGAAGGATGGCGTCACCAGCTGGATCGCCAATACCGTCACCGGCTACACGGGCGGCGTGTCGGTCAAATGCGTCAATGGCACCCTCGATACTTGGGACGATAGCTGCGACGCTTCCGACGATTGCGGGGCCAGCACCGTCTCGTGGAACGACCATTGTTCGGCCAGCACCACCGCGATTCTCGACGGGGAAAGCATCGTGGTCACCAACACGGCGGGTGGTTATGTCGGCGCCACCACCGTGCAATGCAATAGCGGGGTCAAAAGCCATACCGGCTCCAGTTGCGACGAAGCCGAGGGCAATTGCGCCGCCCAACCCGTCAGCTGGGGTAGCGGCTGTTCGGTCGAGAGCGCCGGGCCGCTCTATGTGGGGCAAAGCACCAGCGTGAACAACGAATATGCGGGCTATACCGGCTCGGCGACCGCCACCTGTACCGACGGCACGATCAGCGCCAGTGGCACCTGCGCGGCCAGCTGCAGCGGCCAGACCGTCAGCTGGAATTCGCATTGCTCAGCGACGGTCAGCACGCTGACGAATGGCAACTCGGTGAGTGTCAGCAACAGTGCATCGGGCTATACCGGCGCGGCCAGTATCACCTGCAATGCTGGCACGCTTGAAACCTCGGATACCAGCTGCAGCGCGATTGCCAGCTGCGGGACCAGCGAATGTTTGCATGCCGATAGCGGCGGCACCTGTTGCCTGGCCGATGGCACCGTGTTCGTGCCATATGAGGGCGATGGCAGCTGCACGCAATATCGCTGCAATAATGGCACGCTCGAAGATCAGGGCGCCGGTGTATGCCCCAGCTCGAGCACCTATTATTGCAGCGGCACCTCGCCCGAGCTGAACCGGCGCTTTTCCATCAGCCCGGCAGTTGAAGGAAAATCGACCTGGGATTTAAGCACCGATGGCGACCTGACCCTCGCCGCCGGCGGCAGCTGGACGATTGTGCCTGAAGTCACCTTCGCGGTCGACGCCCTCGCTTGGGGTGCAGGTGGTGGTTATGGGGGGTGGAGTACCAACAATGGCGGTGCAGGCGGATATGCAGGTGGCCAAGTTACCTTAATTCAAGACCAAAGCTATACGCTTCATGTTGGCGGCGGCGGTGGCAGTGCAGGTGTCGCGGGAACCCCGGGTGGTGGCACGAGTAGCGGCAGTTATGCCGGCGGTGGCGGCGGCGGATATACCGGTATTGTTATCACATCAGGCGCAGACATCCTGATCGCTGGGGGCGGCGGTGGCGGTGGGCGCGGCGCACTAGGCGGTGCCGGCGGTGGAACCACGGGGCAAGCTGGAGGAGATGTTACTAGCAGCACAGGTGGTGGCGGCGGCACTCAGTCTGCGGGCGGTAGCGGTGCTGGCAGCAGTGGCAGTTCGCATCAAGGTGGCAATGCATCAAGCGGCAGTTATGCAGGTGGTGGTGGTGGTGGCTATTATGGTGGCGGTGCAGGAGCTGGTACCGGTTCGTCAGGTGGTGGTGGTGGTGGTGGTAGTGGTTACTTCAATACTACCTATGTAAGCGACGGGACGCTCACCGCAGGTAATTACGAAACCCCCGGGAATAGTAGTAGTGGCTTTCGAGGCAATAGCGGGGGACCAGCGAAACCCGGTAAATTAGTACTGCGTGGAGCCGCCCCAGAAATAGCACGCAGTTTTGTTATAAGCCCTGCCGTGAACGGTAAATCGACCTGGGATTTGTACGAGGATGGTCCGCTGCTCCTTACCTCGGGGGGGACATGGACGATTACACCGGCGAATGATTTCTCCGCCGATGTAAAACTCTGGGGGGCCGCTGGCGGCCGGGGCTATAGTTCTAACACCGTGGGTGGCGGCGGCGGCTTCGGCGGCGGCAGCGTGGCCTTTACCGCTGACACCAGC
>DITH01000001.1 GCA_002422745.1 Alphaproteobacteria bacterium UBA6189 | reverse complement strand
CACTATGCTGGTCGTCCTGACGGGTGCGGATGTCGGTAAACAGCATCGAGTCATTGGTCTGGGTTAGCGGAATCATGAATTTCGGCGTGGCGATATTGCGACCGGAACTGCTGGCTTTCAATTCCAACTCAAACTGTGGCTGCCATTTTTTCTCTTCGGCCTGCGCGGCGGGTGATGCTAGGTAAGCAACTGAAAGCGCAGAAGAAACGAGGAGGCGGGTGAGGTGTTTTTGGCGCATGGTCAACCTTATTTAAAAATGAATATACGGTAAACTAATGCAATGTTTCTAGGCGGCAAGCAGAATATCGTAATCTCTGAATCTGTGCTTCTGCCTGTCGCCAGAAAGACACAGGCGCAGCGGCGCTTCTTAACGCAAAATTAACCATGCCGGCGCATAATTACTTAAAAAGCAAGCTAACCGCGTTAGGAAATAATGGCGTCCACCGATTTACATTCGGATCACACATCCTCTAATGAGGATCGGATCAGCGCGCCAGGCGAGCTGAAGGGGGATGGGTTTGCCCTTGAAGACGCCGCAAATCTGGTACTGCTGGCAGAAGCTGCTTACGCCCAAGCGTGCGCAAATGCAGAGCTTGTTATTTCTATCGGGGGGCTTGAATCCGAGGCGGCGCAGCAAGCGATTGCGTTGCAAGAACGGGCTGGCGCCGTGCGTGATATGGTTGCTGCCGCACGCAACGGACAACGCCCCATTACCGGTGAGTTACGGAATCTGGTTGCCACGACAGCTCAGCATGTAGCAGTTTCCAGCACGGCTAATGTCGCAACAGCGATTACCCACACTATGCATCGGGCAGAGGCTCTCCAGGCGGAACTCCACCTTACGGCCGATGCCCATAAGCGCATTGCGGTGCTGAGTGATGGATTGAATGCACAAAACTATGTGCAGTATTTCGCTGCGTTGGATGAAACGATAGGCCAGTTATCGCCGGACGCTCAGAAAGCTGCGGGCGATTTAATCATGCAGGCAATGAACGATTCGCCGACCATGCGGCGCGCCAAGCAGTCAGAAAGCAATATGACGCCTGAGGATCGGCGAGCAGCGGCTACTCAACGTGAAGAGAATATAGCACTGATTCGTCAAATCCGTGCCGATGAGAATAACGCGGCCTATTTTCCGGCGTTGGATAAAATGCGCCTCTACAAGCTCGGCACGATGGATGGTACACGTCCTTTGCTTGAGCAAATCAAAGCGGGTCAAATATCCGCTGAAGATGCAGACAAATGGGTTGAAAAACAAATTCAGCGCCGCGTTGGCATGTCCGCTGAAGTGGTCAATGATCTATGGAATAGTCATCCCCGCGAGATCAAAGAAGAAATCATTGAGCATTATGGTAATCCGCCCAATATTCGCCAAATGACCGATGCATGGGCGAAGCTTAATCCCCAGGATATCTCCGCCGCGTTTGCGGCCTTAAAAAAAGCGGGTGACGATGTTAGCCAGTTAACTCACGAGCAGCGGCAGATTGTTTCACTGGCAAGTTTCATGATCCCAGCCGATGCAGGTATTGCGCTGCAATCCATGGCGCACTTAGCCAGAGAGCGTGAACAATATCAGGGAACAACATTGTCTGCGGAGCAGCTTGCATTTCAACATGCTTACGACTCGCTTTATGATACGTCGATACCACTACAGGAACGCGAAGAAACCTTTGCACAATTATTGCGGCAGCAAGGTGTGGGGGGATCTCTCGCGACGCGGGCTACCGTCGAGTTCGCCAGTCGTGAACTGTTAAAAGTAATCGATCAGGACCCTGAGGCCGCGCGGAGCCAATTTTTAAGCGCGGATTTTAAAAATTCTGCCGTGGTTAAACAGTACGAATCCGCGCTGAAAAAACCGTTGTTTAGTAATAGTTTCAGTACGGATCAGTATAATGACGTAGACGCCCAGGCGATCATGGGGACAAGCAAAGGAGCTTACGCCGCTTCGGGAGCCATTTTTGCCTACAGTCAAAAGGTGGCGCTCGACTCCGGTCATTATAAAAATCGGCGAATGACGCCGGAGCAGCGTGAAACATATGCAGCAGAAATGGATGCGCTTTACGAACAATCAAGCACGGCACTTTCCCAAGCTATGGCGAGTGGTCAGGTGGCGATGGCCCAAGGAAATATTAAAGAGGCTAAATTAGCAGCCCGTGAGGCGAGTGAAGAAATTGCCCAAACCCATGGCGCATTGGCCGGACGCGTGGCCGGAAGTACTCTAGAAACGGTAGGTGTCGCTGTGGCAGGTACGCAAACGGCACGTCGTAAATCGGGTACGGCGATAGAGGTTGCTGCTCAATTTTCGTCTGCGGTTGCAAGCGGCGACGCGGAAATGAAAGATGCTGCCGTTAAGCGCGCGGAAATTGGGGTGGAGCGCACTCTTGATGGCGTTATCGGCGAAGATAACGCTCGCAAATCATCCACAGCAGTGGGGCTAACCCTGCGAGGTAATCTTACCCAACTTGCGAAGGCAGCGGAACGCAACGTTTTAGGCACCAGCTTCTTCGAGCAGGAAGTGCGCGATCAAGTGGATACGTTGAATGCCAAAGGGTGGGCAGGTTTTCGCACCGGTAACCAGGGGACGTTCGATCGTAACAACGATGGTAAGCTGGATTTCAAAGAAATCGTTGAAACACTCAAAAAGCACGGCATCGACTCGTTGGAAGATGTCGATACTAATAAAGACGGCCAAATCAGCGGCAAGGAGCTTACGAACGTGATGACACAGGTCGTGCGTGATGAAGGTGCTAAGCTGAGAAAATAGGCTCTGCACAGCCGTCATCAAACCGTCATATAACTATGCTATTCTGAGTTTGGGGAAATCCGTTTCCCCCAACGAAAGCATGGTATGGCAAACGACACGACCAGATTTCTCGAATATTCCGCCATGACGCCGGTAGCGGCATTCACTGGCGCTGGGGCGCCTACGCTGGAAGCCAGCGGCATGTCCGCCGCGGATGCAGCGCGGTTGGTTGCCGATGCGTTGGCTGAACTGGGTGCGCTTGAAGTCATGCTCGGCGACGACCCCGCCAACGCCGCCGAATTCGCACGGATGCGCAGCAGTTTACAGGCGCTCAGTAGCCATATTGGTAGCTTGCCCAAAGGCCAGCCCGTTCCGCCCGCTCTTGTGCAGAAAATTCGTAGTTGTACGGGCCAGCTTGGCAGCTGTGTGGCCGATGGGCAAAGCGAAACCCAGCAGCGGATTATGCACCGGCGCGATTTGGTCATCGACCAGGCGGAGGCGCAGGCAGAAAAGAAAACCATGCTGGAGCGCGTGGGGGAGGCGGTGAGCCGGCCGTTTACGGATGCCAGCTTACGGTCTGACGAAGCGCGTACCGCAAAATCGGCGCAACCACCACGATCCTCCACTGCGTCTGTAGGCGCAGCCTTTGTTGCCGCTACCATGCCCACCGGCGATAAAATGCAAGCGGGTGTGGTGAAAGTAGTGCGCCATGCCTTAGGTGAGGAACGGGCGCAGGATGCGGAAACGTTGCTTACCGCCACACGTGATGGCGCAGCAAACATGACTGCCGGCAATATCGGCGCAGCGCGTCAGGAAGGTACTGTGATTGCGCGTGGGGTGGCGAATAATACGGGATCCCAGGCGATGGGGCGCGCGGTCAATGGCGTTCTGCAAACCGGCGCGACCGTTGCCAGTAAATTTCATAGCGCCGCCGAGATTGCGGAAGGTGGGCTTGAAGCCATCAAGCGACGCGATGCTCAGGCATTGGCCGACCAGGCAAAAGAAGCGCGGGATGCGGCGGGACGAAATATCCGGGGCTATATCTCAGGCGTTCAAGCGAGGATGGGGGTAAATAAACTGGAGAAAGCGCTGGATCCGCATCTCGATAGGCTATTGCGCGATACCAAGGTGGACTGGGAGAATCAGGTTGCCACCACGGGCAAAGGTAAGGGCATGGGCGTATTCGATTACACGCCAAACGGCATTATCAGCATGAGCGAGCTTATAACTGTCTTGCGCAACAACAACATCGGTTTTGATGAACTGGATGCAAACAACGACAAAACCATCAGTTATGGTGAGTTAACGGCGCAAATGTTGATCATCGCTCGCGAGAATGGGGCGACACACGCCTCGCGACTGCCAAAAAAATAACCGATTTTCTTTTTCCTACGAATTTAGTAAGCCGCACCTATGCAACAGCACGAACAGGCCGCCGAGATTATCAAGCACGTGGATTTAACGCCGCCCGAGGGCGCGCGTAAGGTGCTGCTGCATAGCTGCTGTGCCCCCTGTGCCGGGGAGATGATGGAGCAGATGCTGGCCAACGGCATCGACATGACCATCTTTTTCTACAACCCAAACATTCATCCGCTGAAAGAATACGAGATCCGCAAAAACGAGAATATCCGTTTTGCCGAGAAAATGGGGATTCCGTTTGTTGATGCCGATTACGATGTGCAGGAATGGTTCGCCCGCGCCAAAGGCATGGAGCGCGAGCCGGAACGCGGCGTGCGCTGCACGATGTGCTTCGACATGCGGTTTGCACGCACGGCGCTATATGCCCACGAGCATGGTTTCCCGGTGATCACCAGCAGCCTGGGCATTTCGCGCTGGAAGAACATGGATCAGATCAACGATTGCGGTATTCGCGCCGCGGCGCCCTACGAGGGCATCACCTACTGGGATTATAACTGGCGTAAGCAGGGTGGGGCGAGCCGCATGTACGAGATTGCCAAGCGCGAAGAGTTTTACGCTCAGCAATATTGCGGGTGTATTTATTCGCTACGCGATTCCAATGATTGGCGGGTGGCGCAGGGGCGCGAAAAAATCGCCATCGGCGAAACCTGGTACNNAAGAAAAGCTGAAAGCGAATTAGCGCGAGTTGCCGCGCGGCTTATCTACGACATTGCATGCTTGCGTCAGCGGGCTCGGGCCATCAAACGTATGAGCGTCACGATTGAGGTCGAGCGCATAGGCACCGCGCAATTCACGATTCACTTTCTCAGCCACGTCACGCGGAAGGCTTGCGCCATTGCGGCACGATGTATGAATCTCGTCGAAATCCAAGGAACCTGGGTTGGGGCCACCTTGCTGGCGGGTCAATGTATCACCATGTTGGCTTTTATAAGATACTTCCTTGGTCCAGCCACTATCTTCGCTGCGGCCTTTTTCGCTGGTACGGTTAACGCGATCGCCCATAAACATACTCCTCTAATACTACTGATAGTAGCACCATCCGCTTAAAAAATCGTTAAAATAAGCATGGGCTGTCGCCTGTGGCTGGCTTACTTTTTACCCGCGACTTTCAGCACTTTCGCCACCTTGCCTTTGCGGGTTTTGCTGGTGTCCTCGGCGGCGTCCTGGCTTGCTTTTGCTTCGATCGCATCGATCGAGCCGATGGCGGCCATATTGATGATATCGGCCACGGTGGCGCTCATCGCGACGATCTGCACCGGTTTTTCCAGCCCGACGAGAATCGGCCCGATCACGTTGCCGACATTCAGCTCCTCCAGCAGGCTGGAGGAAAGATGCGCCGAATGCAGGCCCGGCATAATCAGCACGTTGGCAGGCGCGGTAAGG
>DITH01000151.1 GCA_002422745.1 Alphaproteobacteria bacterium UBA6189 | reverse complement strand
CGCCGGCTTTCATGCCGGTCGGCACCGTCGGCACCGTGAAGGCGCTCTATCCCGATCAGGTCCGTCAGGCCGGTGCCGACATTCTGCTCGGCAACACCTACCACCTCATGCTGCGGCCGGGGGCGGAGCGCGTGGCCAAACTCGGCGGGCTTCACCGGTTTATGGGATGGCACGGCCCGATCCTTACCGATTCGGGTGGGTTTCAGGTGATGTCGCTGGCGCAGCTGCGCAATATTACGGAGCAGGGCGTCACTTTCCAGTCGCATATCGATGGCAGCAAATGGGAACTGACCCCCGAACGCTCGATGGAAATTCAGCACCAGCTCGGTGCCACCATCACCATGATGTTCGACGAATGCACACCCTTTCCCGCCACCGAGGAACAGGCGAAACACTCGATGGAGCTGTCGATGCGCTGGGGTGCGCGCAGCAAGGCGGCGTTTCAGCCGCGCGCGGGCTACGCGTTGTTCGGCATCATGCAGGGCGGGGTGTACGACCATTTGCGCGAAGAGTCGGCGCGCGCGCTCACCGAGATCGGCTTCGATGGCTACGCCATCGGCGGCCTCNNCCGCGCTACCTGATGGGTGTCGGCAAGCCCGACGACATACTCGGCGCCGTCATGCGCGGCGTCGATATGTTCGATTGTGTCATTCCCACCCGCTCGGGCCGCAACGCGCGCGCCTATACCAGCATGGGCGAAATCAACCTGCGCAACGCCCGCCATGCGGAGGATCCGCGTCCGCTCGATCCCGGCTCCTCCTCGCCGGTCAACCGCTATAGCCGGGCCTATCTGCACCATCTGTTCAAGGCGGATGAAATGCTCGGGCCCATGCTGCTCACCCAGCATAATCTGTGGTATTATCAGGAGCTCATGCAGGGCATCCGCGCCGCGATTGCTGCGGGCAACTTCGCCAATCATGCAGCCGCGCTGCGCGAAGGCTGGGCCCGTGGGGATATGAAGCCGATTGAAGCGTAAGAACTATAGAAAGTTACGGAATATAGGATTACATTTCTGGATAGATGTAAAATTATAGGTTGCGTTGAAATTAGTATTATTTGCTGCAGTTGTGCAGTCATAATATCGCCAAGTGATTATATTACCTGCTCCCGGCATACCGTCATCAAGCTTGGTGTCGATATTCCATAATTCTTCGGCGGAGAAAATTCGTGTGATGGGGGGGCTGCTGGAATTGCTATAGCCTCCCACGGTTAAACGGTGGCCATAATACATATCGAAATGTGTTGAATCACCACCGGTAGCAAAAACGATGGCCCATAAAGCGTCCTGATATTTTGAAATCGGAGAATTAGTTGTATCGGAACCATCATCTGTTGCCGAACCGTTTGACGAAAGACCATCATAGGTGCCTTCAATTAAGCCTGCGAGGGCAAGTTGCTGCCAAAATCGAAACATTTCTGCTGAGCCGCTTGCATAACCAATCTGACCGTCGCCATTGCCATTGCAAGTGCCAGGCGTCGCTACGTTGCCGGTGTGACTATTGCAGTCCGTAGCTGATTTCCCCCAGAATTTAGTGGCAATCGCCATATCACCTGGAATAGAAAAATATTTATCTTTAAAAGCGGCTGCCGCTGTTTGGTAACGCGTATATTCCGTTCCGATGGCGCGCAATTCGCTTGCTCGAATGAGTGATCTTCCAGCCAAAATCCCACCAATCAGTAACCCCAATATTACTAAAACAATGGATAATTCGACCAGGCTAAAAGCCAGGATGGAATAGCGATGATGCATAGAAACACTATGCTTCTTTTAGCGACAAAATCAATCCTATACTTCCATGATATAAAAAGTCGGAATTATGGAGATTGTTAGTCGTTGTGCCACCCGGAGCGGGAATGATCGAATCATGGGTGGCTGCGCCACCCGAAGCCCGAAGGGCGTAGGGTGGTGATCCGGGTGGGAATCGAACCCACGACACCGTGATTAAAAGTCACGTGCTCTACCGACTGAGCTACCGGATCACATGGCGAAACGCCCTCGGTAAGGAAGGCGAACTTACGGATAATCAGGCTATTGTCAAGCAAGCCCGGAAAAAATTCCGTTCGCGCTCCGGCGGTGCGCCGTGAACCGGCCTAAATCGCCGCTTCCACCATGATTTCCACGGCCCAGTCCGGGTCGGCCAGTTTGGCTTCCACCGTGGCGCGGGCGGGGGTTTTCCCCGGCACTACCCAACCGTCCCACACCGCGTTCATTGCGCCGATGGTGGTGATATCCGCCAGCCAGATATTGGCTTTGAGGATGCGGGTTTTGTCCGTCCCCGCCTGGGCCAGCAAGGCGTCGATCTGCGCGAGGATATCCCGGGTTTGCGCCGCCACATCCTGCCCGGCGGTGGTATCCGGCACCATGCCCGACAGATAGACCCGGTCGCCGCAGATCACCGCTTCGCTCATNNCGTGCGCCCGCATCGATGCGGCGTAGTTCGCTGGCCATACGTCACTCCCTCACTGATTGGAGTGCCAAGCCAAGCAAAGCCGGCGGCAAATTGCAAGCCTAGGCGCGTTGCTGGTTGAACCGCACCGTTTCGTTCTCGGCGACATCTTTCAGCGGTTCGCCGGTGATCGCGGCCTTCGCATAGCCATAGAGATACACCCAGCTGCTGGCCGGTGCGTCCC
This sequence comes from Alphaproteobacteria bacterium UBA6189, assembly GCA_002422745.1. Classification (GTDB taxonomy): domain Bacteria; phylum Pseudomonadota; class Alphaproteobacteria; order Rickettsiales; family UBA3002; genus QFOX01. The sequence continues at coordinate 2,642 of DITH01000151.1, read as the reverse complement.
AGTATTCGGCGCTTTCCACCGTCACCTGTACCAGCGCCACGCGCGGATCGTCCTTGCCATCGGGAAACCAGGCGCGCACTTTTTCATTCCAATACTGGTCGATTTTCGCGCGGTCCTGCACCAGTTCGGCGTGCCCGCGAATCGAGATATAATGCTGATCCTTCGGCTCGGAATAGGCCAGCAGCACTTCCGGATTCGCCCGAATTTCTTCGACCTTCGGCGAATCGATGGAGGTGAAAAACCACAGCTCGCCCGCGAATTGCTCAAGCCCGACCGCCACCATGGGGCGGGCGGAAAGCTTCTCACCGCTTGCGTGGGTGATCATCAGCGAAATATGGATGTCTTTGATCAGGTCGTAGACTTTCTTCTGCGCCTCGCTGTCGTTGCGCATCGTCGGTGTCGTCGTCATCATCGGAGTCTCCATTCGGTTGGGGGTTGCCGGTTGCATTGCCTTCAAAACTGATTTCATCGTCGGTGCCGCGCTCGAACGCTTCCACGAACGCATTGCGGAAAATGGCGCCCAGTGCGGGCCAGAAGGAGGTCTGAATTTCCTCCATGCTGCCGCTTAAGGGCACTTTGGTGGCGAACTGGTCGCGCGGCTGGTTCTGGAAAATCTCCAGCAAGGCCGAGGCCAGCGTCGCCCAGATCACTTCCAGCGGGTTGCTGTCTTCCGGCACGCGATTGACCGATAATTTGCGCACCAGCAGCTTCACATACCCGTCAATCTGCGCGTTTTTCACCGCCAGCTCGGCATACACATCGATATTGCCGTGATCGAAATTCAGCGCGCAGCAGGCATTGCTAAAACTGTTGAACCCTTCCAGATTCGCCCGCTCCAGCTTCACATCCAGATCCATGTCGAGATGCTTGGTGAGGGTATTGAGCTTGCCGTTCATCTGCAATTTCCCATCGCCGATCGACGTGCCGCGGAACGACAGGTCGGAGGGCAGGGCGACATCTTCATCCGCCACATTGCGCAGGTTGGTAAGCTTGCCGTTCACATCGTCGATATAAATATTGGTCGGCGGTTCGGCGGAGAAATCCTGATAGCTCACTTTCCCATCGATCAGCTCCACGAGGTTGATCTCAATCGGCACCAAACTATCGATCAGCGGATTCCAGTTGGTGTCGTCGCCCGTCTGGCTGCTGGCGCCGCTTTTGCTCACCGCGAAATTCAGTTCCGGCCGGGTCAGGTGAATATCCGACACAATGCGGCCCTGGAACAACGCGCCCCATTGCACCGAAATATCCGTCGCGGCGATCCGCACGAACGGTACCGGAATGCCTTTATCGATCTTGTAAAAATCGAGACCGCGAATGATATACGCACCGCGAAACAGGTGCACGTCGATATCCTCCACCGCGCCGCGATACCCTTCCTGCGCATTGAGCTGCCGGTTCACGTAATCCTTCAGCCATACCGGCAGGTAAAGCCGCGCGGCAAGCAGNNCGATACCCAGCACCAGCACGAGCCAGATCGCCCATTGATAGCGGCCAAAACGGCGGCGCGGGCGGCGCAATTTCCGGGTCGAGGTCGAGGTCGTGCTCATCGCGCCAGCCTACGGCGCGGCGGATTAAGGAACGATAGGGAAGCAGGCCCTAAAGCTTATGCTTGACGATATACGCGTCCATCGCCGCACGGATTTTCCCACGCAACGCATAGAGGGCAATAATATTCGGCAGCGCCATGCCTAAAATCAGCAAATCCGCCAGATCCATCACCAGCCCGAATTTCACCACCCCGCCGACAAAACAGGTGAAGGTGAACAGCAGGTAATAGGCCTTGATGCGCTTGCGCCCGAACAGATACGTCCAGGCGATTTCGCAATAATAGCTCCAGCCGATGGTGGTACCATAGGCGAACAGCAGCACATTCACCGCCAGCGCGATGGTGAACCAGTCACCGACCGAGGCGAACGCTTTGGAAGTAATCAGGATCGCATCTTCCAGGCTGGCGCCTTCATACGCCCCCGTTACAGTGACGATCAGCCCGGTAAGCAACGCAATGAACGCGGCGAATAAGGGCTCCAGCAACGCAAGCGAGCCCTCGCGCACCGGCTCGTTCACCTTCGCGGCTGCGTGGGCAATGGGGGCCGAGCCCAACCCCGCCTCGTTCGCGAACAGCGCCCGGCGGAAAGCGATAATCAACATGCCCATGAATCCACCCGCGGCGGCAGAGCCGTCGAAGGCCGAGCTCAGCATCAACCCGAGTGCTTGTGGCACTTGTTCGATATTCACGGCGAGAATTATCAGCGCGCAGATGAGGTAGACGATGCCTTTTGCCGGGGCCACCATTTCCGCTACCCTGGCGATGCGCTTGATCGAGCCGAACAGCACCAGTCCGACGATAGAAGCGAACAGCGCCGCCACGATCCATTCATTGCCGGTAAGAAACGGCATTTCGTTGACCATGATTTTTACCACCTGGTTTGACTGGAACATGTTGCCCCCGCCAATCCCGCCACCGAGGCATAAAATGGCAAACAGCACGGCCAGCGCTTTGCCCAGCGCCGGATAACCCAGCTCGGCAAAGCCGTCTTTCAGGTATTGCGTCGGCCCGCCGAGCACTTTGCCATCGGCATCGATTTTGCGGTATTGTAACGAGAGGGTAACCTCGGCGAATTTGCTGGCCATACCAAACA
>DITH01000047.1 GCA_002422745.1 Alphaproteobacteria bacterium UBA6189 | reverse complement strand
TGGCCGCTACTAATACGCATCCCAGTGCGGTGCTAATACCGAGCCGTTGCGAAACGCGCTGCGTGATGCCCGAGGGCATCCCTGTAAGCAGGTGTACAAGTGCCGCGCACAGGCCAAGCAGTAGTACATGGACGATGGAAATCGTGTCGTAAAACGGGGTGGCCCAGGCATTGCCACGCTCGATCAGCACGGCAAGCCCCGTACCCAAGGCAGTGGCGGTAGTGCGGTGAGCCAGCGGCAGGAGTGTTTGGTGGTGGGCGAGCCAACGCATCGATGGCCAGAGATACACCAGCGCGATCAGCAGCAACGCTTCCGGGCTGATCCATAGCATGAGCGCCAATAACAGCCCGATACACCATTCGCGCCGGCGGGTGGTGTCAGGGGCAAGGCTCAGCACCAGCACCCAGGTCCAGAGCGCCGCGAGCAAGCCGTGATGATCGGCATTGCCACTGCGAAAATAGCTCCATAGTACCGGCGTGGCGGCAAGGCAGGCGACGACGGCAAGACACGTCATGGGGGCGGGGTTCAGCTGCCGGGCACCGCGTAGCAGTCCGATCAGGAGCAGCAGCATGCATAGCAACGGCAGCACGGCGGCAGCGCGGAGCAGGCGTGTATCAAGCGGCGCCCCATCGACCTGCAAGGTGGCAAGCGTGGCGATCATGAGGTCGAGCGGCCGCGTCCATGGGCTGGTAATGCCACCATCGGGCGCACCGCTGTGGGGTACGGTGTGGCTCCACCAATCGCCGCTGAGCAGCCAGTCGCGTACCAGTACAAGCCGTAACCAGGGATCGGGATCGTTCGGCCCGGCCAGGTTGCCGATATCATGCTCGATCGTGGCAAGCCGGGATAACGCCGCCACGAACATCGGGATCAGCAATATCAACAGCGCCGGGATTTCCGCCGGGATAGCGGAAAAGATGCGTTGAAGGCGGTTCATTCACGCCGGGGCGGCACGTTGAGGTAGCGCAAATGCCGGGTTTCGCGGTAAGCGCGGGCGACGGAATCGAGCATCAGCCCGGCAAGGAAAATCACCACGGCGAGAATGCCCAACCCGCTGCTTAGAATGGCGGTAGGCAGGCGTTCGACTGTACCGGTGCGCAGCCAGTCGGAGATGACCGGGATGCCAAGTCCAAGGCTGAGGAGTAAACAGAGCAGAGCGATGCTGGAAAAGAACGCCATTGGCCGCGACTCCTTAAACAACCGCAGGATGGTGAACAGAATGCGCAGCCCATCGCGGTAGGTGCTGAGTTTACTTTGCGAACCGGCCGGGCGCACCCCGTAGGCGGTGGGAATTTCCTGAAACGGAATGCGCTGCTCGAGAATGAAAATACTCATTTCCGTTTCGATTTCGAAGCCCTCGCTATGCGCCGGGAAGGATTTGGCGAAACGGTAGGAAAAGGCGCGGTAACCGGAGAAAATATCAGCCAGCCCTTGTCCGAACATACGGCCCACGATGAGGTTGAATAACCGGTTGCCGAATCGGTGTCCGGCTGGGTACGCGGCACGGCCGCCGCCCTGGCGGGTGCCAATCACGGTGTCGGCCTCGCCGGCCAACACGGGGGCCAGCAGGTCGCGCGCACGGGTATGGTCATAGGTGAGGTCGGCATCGGCCATCAGGTACGCGTCGGCCTCGATATCGGCAAACATGCGGCGCACTACGTTGCCTTTGCCCTGACGCGGCACCGTGCGCACGATCGCGCCAGCCTGACGCGCCAGCCGGGCGGAATCGTCGCGCGAGTTGTTGTCGAACACGTAGATTGTCGCCTCGGGCAGCTCGGCGCGAAAATTGGCGACAACCTGTGCGATCGTGGCCGCCTCGTTATAGCATGGCAACAGCACGGCGATGGTGGCGGTGGAGGAGGGCGGCATAGCGATCCTAAATAATCGGGGCGATGTTAAAGCGCTGCATCCACCGGTTGGCAATAAAAAGGCGGAATAAAATCGGCGTTAGTGCAGTGTCGGGGCGGTGCAACTGGCGGGTGACCAGTTCGCGCAGCTCGCCGCCGTGAATGACCGGCACCAGCGGCAGGCGCGACTGTTTGATGTCGCGCAGGAACGCGGGAAGGATCGCCGCCTGCATCCACTGATCGAGCGGGGTGGCCAGTTTGTCGGAGCCGTGGCGTTGGCGGATCGGCTCGGGCAATGCCCCTTCCATCGCTTTATGCAGCAGGGCTTTTGGCTGGCCAAAATGCTGGCGTAGCGAAGCAGGGAGGCGTTGGGTGAATTCGACCAGCCGGTGGTCGAGATAGGGGTAGCTGAGCGTTATGCCGAACGCCATGCCGTTATGACCGCTCGCTTGCAGGGGGAAGGCCAGCGGCTCGGGCATGGGCGGGGCAGGCTGGTAGTTCGGCATCAGGCGGGCGAGGGCGCGTTCGCTCGTGCTTCGGCCCCATGGCAACAGGGCGCTAAGCCCTTGCCGTGGTGGAGTATGAAGAGCCTCGTGGAAGCCGAACAGGCGGTTAGTGCCGGTGCTTTCGAGTACGAACGGCACCTGTGCCTCGTAGGCCGTACGCATAAGGCACCACTGACTATAACGCGCCGGATGCGGGAAGGGTTGTTCCTGATGCCAGAGCAACGTGTCGAGCTCGGCCATAAAATCTTCGGCCATGGGATAGGTGGTGTTGCTGAGGCTTTGCGCCGCGCCGCTGGCAAGCGTAATGGCGGTGCGGGCTTCTTGCCCGCCTTCATCGAAACAGGCGCTGAAACTATGCAGGGCGGTATTCTTGCCCATCACTTCGCGCAGCATCACCCCCATGGCGGTGCTGTCGAACCCGCCGCTCAGGCAGGCACCAATCGGTTGGCGGTGGCGCGCACGCAGGGCAACGGCGGTGTGGAATAAATCCCGAAACTGGGTGACGACAGCGGTTTCCTCGGTCGAGGGAACCAGCGCCTCCGGTTGCCAGTAAGGTTGAGGCGCCAGGGGGGTAGGCGCATCGAGCGCGACCAGTGCATAATGGGCCGGTGGAAAGGCTTGTACATGGGCAAAAAAACTGGCCGTGTCGCGGGCGGGGTTGCCGTGGCAGATAAAATCCACCAGCGTATGGCGCTCCAGCCGGGCGCGTAATTCGGGAAGGCATAACAATGCCTTAATTTCCGACGCCACGCTAAGACGATGCCGTTGGGCACAGTAAAAAAGGGGGCGAATACCAAAGCGGTCGCGCGCCAGCATGATCTGCCTGGCATGGCGGTCGAGCAGTACGATGGCAAACGCCCCGTTGAAGCGCTCCAGGCAGGCGGGGCCAAATTCCTTGAAGGCGGCGAGCACCACCTCGCTATCGGCTGCTGTGCGAAAGCGATGACCGCGGGCGGCAAGATCGACGCGTAATTCGTCAGCGTTAAAAATATCGCCGTCCATCGCCAACCAGAAACGCTCGTTATCGTAGGTCGTGGCTTCCTCGCTCGTGGCCGGGCGCTGCACCAGACAGGCCCGCGCAGGGTGGGGCGCGGTAGAGGGAAACGGCGTAGGATCGTAACGCGCGGCAATCGGGTCGCTAACCCAGAGATGCTGCTCGCTGGCGGCACGATGTGACATGCTGCCGCTCATCGCGTGTATGCAACGCAAATCCTCGGTAGTACTGGCAATGATTCCGGCAATGGCGGCCATAGGTTGGCCTTAAGAAAAACCATCGCTTTGCGCAATGGGAATGCGCGTTCCGGTTGCAGTTGCAGGGCTGGAACGCGCATGTCGTGGCTTCATCGCATCGTTTATGCGTTTAACGGGGGTTGCGCTGGTTGCTGTCGAGGCGGCTGAACGCATCGCGGGCGGCTTCGCGGGCTTCTTCCCATTCCAGCGACGATTCACCGCGGGCGGCGCCCCAATTATTGCGCAGGCTGGGTTCAAGATCCTCGAATTTCGCTTGCGGATTCTCGCGGTATGCCTCTACGCCGTAACGATAGGCAGGGCGATAGGTTTCAAAGCTGGTTTCCGCCGGGATATATTCGCGTTCCTGATAATTCTCCTGCCAATATTCTTCCTCAGCAGTGGGGTTGACCGAACGGGCGATCGCTTCGCCGGTCGAGCCACCGATCGCACCACCAATAGCAGCTCCGGCGATGGCACCAATGGGGCCGGCCGTGCCACCAATAGCCGCACCTGCCGCAGCACCGGCTGCAATACCGCCAGCGACGCCGCCAACGGTCATGCCGAGTGTGCCGCCCAGCTCGTGCGCATGCTCGGGATCGCGGACATTGGGATCGTCGGGGTTTTCGTTTTCTTTGTGAACGGTGGTGGTCGATTTACGGATAGCAACCATGGGGAAACTCCTTTTGCATGGGATAACGTTTCTCAACCATGAGGCATGGCGCATCAAATCGCGATGGGTAAGCAGGCTGCAAAGCGTAAACGCGCAACTTAATTTTTGATGATTTCCTGCAATTCTTCCGGTGTGTAGGGCTTGGCCAGGTAGTCGTCCATCCCCGCATCGAGGCAGCGTTTGCGGTCGCCAGCCAGTGCGTGTGCCGTCATGCCCACAATGCGGATACGTGGCAGGCCATGTTTGGCTTCGTGCGCCCGCATGGCGGCGGTAACTTCGAGCCCGGTCATGTCCTGCAGCTGTACATCGAGTAGAACCGTATGGAACCGGCCGGTTTTCATGGCCTCCAAGGCGGCTTTGCCGGTGGTCTCCACTTCATAGGCACAGCCGAATTTATCGAGATAACTGGTGGCCACCAGTACGTTTGGCTCGTAATCTTCGACCAACAGCACCATGCCTTTTTGTTGCGTTGGCTGAACGGTAACCGGTTCCAGCGGGGTAGGATGATCGGTAACGGACTCCACTTCCAGCGTCAGCTCGAGTGTGAAACAGCTGCCCACACCCGGGGTGCTCTCAACCGACAGATTTCCGCCCATCAGGCTGGCAAAAGTTTTGCTGATGGCAAGGCCCAGTCCGCTGCCGCCATATTTGCGGCTGATGGAGCTATCGGCCTGGGTGAATTTCTCGAAAATCATGCTGCGTTTTTCTGGTGCGATGCCGATGCCGGTATCTTCCACCATAATCAGCAGCTTTTCGGTTTTTGCGTGGTCGGTTTCCTCGCAGCGCACATGGATGGTGATGCCGCCTTGCTCGGTAAATTTTACGGCGTTGCTGCACAAATTGAGAATAATCTGGCGAAGGCGGTTCGGGTCGCCAAGGAACCGGCGTTTATCGATACAGGCGCATTCAAGGTTGCTGGTGAAGCTGAGGCCTTTTTCGCTGGCACGCAGTTTCATGATGTTCACCGATTCCTCGATCAGCGACACCACGCTGAAGGGGATATGTTCGAGTTCCACCGCCTTGGTCTCAATTTTTGAAATATCCAGCAAATCGTTGATCAGCGTCAGCAATGACTCAGCGCTTAGCAGCAAGGTGCTGATATACTCTTTCTGTTTAGCGTTTAGCGGGTCACTGATCGCTAATAGGTTCGACAGGCCGATCACCACATTCATCGGGGTGCGAATTTCATGNNTATTGGCCAGGAATTCCGATTTCGCCTGGCTGGCCTCGTCGGCTTTTAAACGGGCGGCCTGCAATTCATCGTTGGCAGCTTCTAACTCGCGCGTGCGCTCACGAACTTTTTGTTCGATTTCTTCATAGGAGGCATTGAGCTGGCGGTTAATCTCCTCCAGCCGCGATGGGCTCGGCAGGGTGAGGGCCTTGGGCAAAATGCGCCAGACAAACCACGCCGTAATGCACGAAACAATGCCGGTGGCCAGCATCACCAGTCCCTGGATGCCGTAAATCGACTTCCACATAACGATAATGCCGAATACATGCGTTAACCCGCACAGGGTAATGAACGAGGCGAAAAGCAGGAATATACGGTTGAAAGGGATATCCGGCCGTTTGCGCACGAATTGCCAGAGCGCGACAGGAATGCTGAAATAGGCTAACGCAATCAGCACGTTGGCGATGACATGCAGCCAGACAATTTCCGGCATCCACAAAAAGCAGTAACCATGGGGGGCCATGTAATTACTGCTGAAAAACTGCTGGAGTCGTTCCATGCGCTGCTAGCTGTCTCCCCAAACCCGTCGGATACGCATCTTATGATTTTATTCCGATGAAGCAACTATTTAGCAGCCAGTATCAGGAAGCGATGTGTTTTTGGGAGTTGCCCGGCACGCCTAATAGGATTTTAGCCGCTGCGTCTGACCTCGAGCGCTGATCCGCAATGCCTCCTCCAGATACAAAAAAACCCCGCCAGTTGGCGGGGTTCGGATCTGGAGGAGGGGATGGGATTCGAACCCACGGTACGGTATGACCCGTACAACGATTTAGCAAACCGTCGCCTTCAGCCACTCGGCCACCCCTCCGATCCAGAGGGGGGACTCGTAGCAAGCGCAGAGCGAAAGCTCAACTATTTTTCATAGTAGCAGCCTATGCGGGTGCTTGCATCGGACTATGGCCTATGCTCTAAGCGCCGCAAACCGGGAGTGAGCATGGCCAATACGGTACAACATCAGGCAGCAAAGGTGGGGTTTGTTTCGCTCGGCTGCGCGAAAGCGCTGGTCGATTCCGAACGTATCCTNNTGGTGATCGTGAATACCTGCGGCTTTCTGGATTCCGCCCGCGAGGAATCGCTAACCGCGATCGGTGATGCGCTTAGCGAAAACGGCAAAGTGATTGTTACCGGTTGCCTGGGCGCGGAGCCGGAGGTGATTACAGCGAAATACCCCAACGTGCTGGCTGTGACCGGCCCGGCGCATTACGAAGCGGTGATGGCGGCCGTGCACCAGGCGCTACCCGCCGAGCATAACCCGCATGTCGACCTGCTGCCGCCTCAAGGGGTGCGCCTCACGCCGCGCCATTATGCTTACCTGAAAATTTCCGAAGGCTGCA
>DITH01000126.1 GCA_002422745.1 Alphaproteobacteria bacterium UBA6189 | reverse complement strand
AACATATTCCGTTTGTCTCGACCCTTTACCGCGAGCTTACCGGGGATAAAGTTTCGGCCGGCGCGCAATTGATCGGCGGCACGCTGATCGGCGGGCCACTGGGCTTTCTGGCAGCGCTTGGCAACGTAATTTTCGAGCAGGAAACCGGGCGGTCTGCCGGAGGGGCGGTCGTCGCCTCGCTACTCGGCAAGGACGCGCCCGCCACCGCCGTGGCAACCGCTTCCGCACCCAGCCCGGCGCGCGCCACCCTCACCCCTGTCGCCGAGGCGGCCAGTGCAACCCCCGTCCCCCCGGTCACGGTGGCCAGCACTGCGCCCTCAACCCCCGCCAGCGCGGAAGACCGGGCATTGCTCACCCTATTCGGCCCGGCCGAGCACTCGGCCCATGATTCCTACCGCAAGGCGCAATTTCGCAGCTATTTGAGCGATGTAAGCACTAGCACGGTGCTGTAAGCCGCGCGCGGTATTGATGCGCCGCCCCCCTATCCCTTATCGCGATTTAACACGCAATCCGTTTGGCTAGCCCCATCAGTCACCCGCACTTGATGGAGTTTCCCATGGCCAATACCGATACAATGTCCGCATCCATGCAGGGCTCGGCCAACGCGCCCGCCGTGCTGATTATCAGCGACGATAAATTCAACGACCTCGAACTGTTCTATCCGTATTATCGCCTGTGCGAGGAGGGGTTTCGCGTCGAAATCGCTTCGCCCGACGGCAAAGAGATCACCGGTTCCAACGATTTCAGCATCCCCGTGCAAAAACGGGTGGCAGACTGCAATCCGGCCGATTACGCGCTGCTCTACCTGCCCGGCGGCAAGGCCCCGGCCTCGCTGCGCGACGACGAAAACGTGAAAAATTTTGTGAAACAGTTCGTGGCTACCGGCAAACCGGTTGCTGCGATCTGCCACGGCCCGCAAATTCTGGCGGCTGCCGGGGTGATTCAGGGCAAACGCCTAACCGCCTGGCCGGAAGTGGAAAAAGAAATCAACGAGGCGGGCGGCCGCTTTGAAAACCGCGCCCTGTTGGAAGATGGCCAGTTCATTACCAGCCGCTGGCCGGGCGATCTGCCCAACCATCTGGCCGCCACCTTGAAAGCCTTGAAGGCCAAAAGCCAAATCAAATCGGCTGCGTAATTATCAAGCTTAATCCTAATAAAAACACCTAAGAGAGAGAATCATCATGGATATTTATAACTACCTGAAAAAAGACCACCAGAAAGTCAGCGACCTGTTTGAAGAGCTGGTCAATGCGCGCAGCGACCGCCGCCGCGAAGAGCTGCTCACCACCATTCACGACGAGCTGATGCTGCATGCCAAAACCGAAGAAGCGACGTTCTATGCCGCGCTGGAAGAGAAAATGACCGACCAGCCGCTTGAAATGCTGATGCCGGAGGCCGAGAAAGAGCATGATGAGCTGCGCGAACTGTTCGAGAAACTCAACCGCTGCACGGTCGGTTCGGCCAAATGGCTGATCCATGTCGGCGAGCTTAAACATGCCGTCGAGCACCATGTTGAGGAAGAGGAAGAGCATATCTTCAACGAAGCCAAGGAGCTGCTTTCGAGCCAGGAAGCCAGCGAGCTGGCCCGCCAGATGGATGCGCTCAAAAAATCCGAAGACCCCACCGAAACCCGTATTCATGAAGCACCGAAAGAGGCAGCCTAATGGTAAGCCGCGACGACCATCTCAGCCTCATGCGGCATTGTGCCGACACATGCCGCACCACGTTATTCGATCATTGTATCCGTAAGGGCGGCGAGCATGTTGCACCGGCGCATGTGCAGGCGATGGTGGATTGCATCACCCTGTGCGATACGACGGTCGATTTCATGATGCGCAAATCGCCCCACCAAACCGAGCTCTGCACGGTCTGTGCGGAGGTCTGTACGGCCTGTGCCGACACCTGCGCGGCCATGGCCGATGATGAAGTGATGCAGGAATGCGCCGATATCTGCCGCCAATGCGCCGATGCCTGTGCCGAAATGGGCAAACGGGCGGCGCGCCGAACGGCCGCGTAACGGACAGTTGGATTGTAGTAGGAGGACGCCATGGGTAAGCCCGTATTGAGCACCATTCCCGGTCGGGAATCCGAGATGGTCGAAAAGACCGATCCGCCCCGCGATTTTATGCGCGAGTACAAGGCGGCGGGGAAGCTTTCCGGCAAACGTGCCATCATTACCGGCGGCGATTCGGGTATCGGCCGCGCGGTGGCTATCGGCTACGCCAAGGAAGGGGCCGATATCGCCCTGATTTATCTGGAGGAGTCGGAAGACGCCGCCCTCACCAAGCAAAAGGTGGAGGCAGAAGGCCGCCGCTGTTTCCTGATCGAGGGCGATCTGCGCGATCCTGCCTTCTGCCACGGGGCCATCGAGCAGGCGGTGGAAAAACTCGGCGGGTTGGAGATTTTAGTGAATAACGCCGCCGAGCAACATTTCCGCGAATCCATCCTCGATATCAGCGACGATCAGCTGGAATCGACCTTCCGCACCAATATTTTCGCCATGTTCTACCTTACCCGCGCCGCCTTGAAATATATGCATGCCGGGGCCACCATCATCAATACCACCTCGATCACGGCGTATCAGGGCGCCGGCAGCCTGCTCGATTATTCGGCCACCAAGGGGGCGATTGTCAGCTTCACGCGCTCGCTCGCCCAACAGTTGGCGAGGAAGGGCATCCGCGTGAATGGCGTCGCGCCGGGGCCGATCGTGACGCCGCTGAACCCTGCGCTGATGGAACCCGAGCAATGGGAGAAATTTGGCAGTTCCACGGAAATGGGCCGCCCCGGTCAGCCCGATGAGGTAGCGCCCAGCTTCATTTTCCTCGCCAGTGCCGATAGCGCCTATATGAGCGGGCAGGTGTTACACCCCAATGGCGGCGAAGTGGTCAACGGTTGAGCGTTAAGGCGGTATTGATACGCCACCGCCACCCGGCCATCGCATCCTGATTCCGCTTCGGCTTAGATGAAAGCTCAGAGAATATTTACCAAGGAGACGTCCATGACCCGTCAGCCCAACGAGACTCCGCAAATTCTGGAGCGCACCATGCGCGAGCAACTGAAACGTAGCGGCAAGCCCGTCAAGCGCACCATTGGCGATAGCCGCCCGTTGCCCGTGAACGATCGTAGCAATCAGGGTAACGCATGAGCGCCCGCGCCTACCCGCTGCGCCGCAAAGCAGAGGCCCCCCGCGCCCGCCGCTCGGCGCAGATTGTCGATCTCGCGCTGCATCGGGCGGTGCGGGAGGAGGAAGCCGTGTTACTGGAAGAATTTTTTCAGCAATGGCTGGCCGCGCTGCAACCGTCTATCGACGTTCCCCAAACAGTCTGGTCCCGATCCGCACATGGGTGGCGCCGAGCCGGATGGCGGCCGCGAAATCGTCGCTCATCCCCATACTGCGTGCGCTAAGCCCATATCGGCTGGCCAGTTTATCCAGCAAGGCAAAATGCGGCGCGGGGTTTTCATGCGCCGGGGGAATGCACATCAGCCCGTCCAGTCTCCAATGTTCAGTCTCCAGCGTGCGACACAGCGCGACCAGTTTTTCTAAATCGCGCGGTAGCACCCCGGCCTTCTGCGGCTCCTCCCCGGTATTTACCTGGATATAAAACCGGCGCGCGGCAGGCGACGGATGGTTGGCGACCGCGTTGGCCAGCGCCGTGGCGATTTTTGGCCGGTCTACCGTTTCGATCACATCGAACAGCGCCACCGCCTCCCCCGCCTTGTTACTTTGCAGCGGCCCGATCAGATGCAGTACCACCTCCGGGTGGGCGGCTTTCAGGGCAGGCCATTTTGCTTGCGCCTCCTGCACTTTATTTTCGCCGAAATGCCGTAGGCCCAGGGCAATAGCTTCGGCCAGCACGGCAGCGGGCTGGGTTTTGCTGGCACCCACCAGGGTAACCGGGGGTTTTCCCGGGGAATGCAGGAGGTTCGCGGCCGCCACCGCCTGGCGCAAGGCAGCCAGCCGATTGGCGAGGGTGGGCAAGGGGGTTGGGTTCGTTTCCATAAATTACAGTAGCTTATAATCGTAGTGTGGCAGAATTTCAATAGGATACTGCGCCTGTGGCATAAGTGCAACAAGGGGGGTAGAAAGCTTGGGCGTACAGCGTTATTTGCTTGGCACGGCTTGCGAGGTGATGCGCGATTCTCGTAAATGGCGGCGTGGAATCTGAAGCGAGTCCCGTGCGGCGCGGCTTTAGTTTCAAGGGTAACAATGTGTGCTCCTATATATTGTTACGAACTTTTTTGTTTCATTTAAGAAGGACAGTTAACATGAAAAAAATTCTTCTTGGTACGACCGGTCTGGTTGGCGCAGCTCTGCTCGCGTCGGCAGCATCGGCCGAAACCCCGAAAGTAACCCTCGGCGGTTTCTCTGACTTCCAAGCTGGCTACGTTGATCAAGACGACGAAGGCGCCGGCACTGCTCGCGATCTCTCGTTCCGTAACGACAACGAGATCTCGGTTCGCGTTGATGGCAAAACCGACGGTGGCCTCGGCTACGGTGCGGTGATCGACATCGAAGCTGACATCAACGACGACGTTGACGGCCAAGGCACCAACGCTGCTCGCACCTTCACCTACCTCGAGTCGGGTTGGGGTCGTGCAGAAATGGGCGGCAACAAATCGGCTGCCGCTACGATGCGCGTTGACGCTTCGTCGGTTGCTGTTGCTACCGGCGGTATCAACGGTGCGTGGAACTACTTCTCGGCTGGCCCCGCTGGCGGTGCTGACTTCATCAGCATGTCGAAGCTGCAGACCGAGCATGGCCTGACCAGCGCTTACGGCGATGAGTCGACCTACAACGCAACCAAAATCACCTACTACACCCCGTCGTGGAACGGCCTGCAAGGTGGCGTAAGCTACACCCCGGGCGTTGACGCTGGTACCGTTACCGGTCGTGGCCAGGCTCCGGCCATCCAGGACAGCGATTTCGCTGACGTGTGGGATTTCGGTCTCGGTTACAACTACACCTTCGACAACAACTGGAAACTCGGTGTTGCCGGTACCTACGAAATGGGTAGCAGCGATAACGTAGCTGCTGGTGACGTTGAAGGCTGGAACGTTGGTGCTCTGTTGGGCTTCGGCGGTTTCTCGCTCGCCGGTTCGTACGGCAACTGGGATGACGCTGGTTTCGCAACCACCGTCGATGGTGACTACTGGACCGCTGGTCTCGGCTACGAGATGGGTGCAGTTGGCCTGTCGGCTACCTACATCGATTCGACCCTGGAAGACGCCGCTGGCGATAACGACTTCCAGAACCTCGTTTTCGGTGCTGACTACAAACTGGCGCCGGGTCTGACCCCGTACGCTGAAGTCAGCTTCTTCGATGCTGACGGTGCCGGTGGCGCAGCTACCGACAACGACGGTACCGTTGTAATCCTCGGTACCCAGATCGCCTTCTAATTCAGGCAATCTGAGTTGAGATTGAGGGGTGGAGCGCAAGCTCCGCCCCTTTTTCATTGGGGCCGGTGTCGCCAAAGCCCCTTGCATTCCCGCGATAGCGCGCTAGGTTACCGGCAACCCCGATTCTCAAAAGGCCAAGGAACCCATTCATGCGCCATCTTCCGTTTCTGCTGCTTGCCGGGCTGTTCGCCCTTACCGCCTGTGGTGCAGCCGACGAAAACCAGCAATATCCGCAAACCGAGGAAGACCGCCGCAAGGCCCGCCTCGGCAAACTCACCGGCGAGGACGGGCTGGTGATTGTCGGTGCGCCGGGCGACGACAATGGCACGGATGCCGGCACCAACCCGCTTGGCGTCAATGCCTTCCTGTGGCGCGCCACGCTCGATACGCTGGCTTTCATGCCACTCACCGCAGCCGATCCCTGGGGCGGCACCATCCTGACCGATTGGTATGAAGATCCCGATGCGCCGGGCGAGCGCTTTAAGGTGAATGCGCTGATCCTCGACCGCCAGCTGCGGGCCGACAGTTTAAAAATTTCCGTCTTCCGCCAGCAGAAAAACCCTGCCGGACAGTGGCAGGATGCCAAGGTCGATACCGGCCTCGGCCGCAAGCTGGAAGATACGGTGCTGACCCGCGCTCGCCAGCTTCGTGTGAAGCAATTGGGCTACTAGTATGACCGCACCGACCGTTCGCTACAACGCGCGTGAAGCCGAAGCGCGCTGGCAGGCCGCCTGGGCCGATGCCGGGGTGTTCACTACGCCCGCGCCATCCGCCAAGCCCGATTATTTCGTGCTCGAGATGTTTCCCTACCCGAGCGGCAACATCCATATGGGCCATGTGCGCAATTACACGCTCGGCGATGTGACCGCGCGCTTCAAGCGCATGCAAGGCTATAGCGTGCTGTACCCGATGGGGTGGGACGCGTTCGGCCTACCGGCGGAGAACGCCGCGATTCAGCGCGGCGTGCACCCGAAAGAATGGACGCTTTCCAACATTGCCACCATGCGCGAGCAGTTGAAATCGATCGGGCTAAGCTACGACTGGTCGCGGGAAGTGACGACCTGCCTGCCGGAATATTACCGGCACGAGCAGCAATTCTTCCTCGAATTTTTAAAACGTGGCCTGGCGTACCGCAAGCAGGCTATCGTGAATTGGGACCCGGTCGACCATACGGTGCTGGCCAACGAGCAGGTGAT
>DITH01000009.1 GCA_002422745.1 Alphaproteobacteria bacterium UBA6189 | reverse complement strand
CAGACGCTGGATCGAAGTTTCGATATCCTTACCCGCAACAAGCATAAGGTCGGCCATTTCATCGACGATAATGACGATGAAGGGCAGCGGGTTCATGTCGAGCGGCTGTTTTTCCATGATCGGCTTGCCGGTTTCGGCGTCGAACCCGGTTTGAACCGATCGGGTGAGGCTTTCGCCTTTTTTGGCCGCTTCGGCGATGCGCTTGTTGTAACCCTCGACGTTACGCACGCCGAGATTGCTCATCAGCCGGTAACGGTTTTCCATTTCTTTGACCGNNCCCATTTGAGCGCGACCACGGCCTTGCCCGGCTCGGTCACGACCGGCGACAGCAAATGCGGAATGTTATCGTAGACCGACAATTCGAGCATTTTCGGGTCGATCATGATGAATTTACATTGCTCGGGGCTGAGATGGTACATGAGCGACATAATCATCGTGTTGATCGCCACCGATTTACCCGACCCCGTGGTGCCTGCCACCAGCACGTGCGGCATTTTGGCGAGATCGGCAATCACGCTTTCGCCACTGATATCCTTGCCCAGCACCAACGGCAGCTTGGCACCGGTTTCCTTGTAGTGATCGTCCTCGAATAATTCGCGCAGGAAGACGGTTTCACGGTGGGCGTTTGGCAATTCGATACCCAGCGCATTTTTACCGGGGATAACGGAAATCCGTGCCGAGATCGCGCTCATCGAACGGGCGATATCGTCCGACAGGCCAATCACCCGGCTGGATTTAATACCCGGTGCGGGCTCGAATTCGTACAGGGTAACCACCGGGCCGGGGCGCACTTTGGTGATCTCGCCTTTGACACCGAAATCGAGCAACACGGTTTCGAGCAACCGGGCATTTTGCTCGAGCGCTGTTTCGCTAAGCTGTTTGGGCCCTTTGCCCGAAGGTTTTTGCAGCAGGTTCACACTGGGCAGCGTAAACTGGCCCTTGCGACCCCGCAGATCGAGCGAGCTTTGGTCGACCAGTTTTTTCGATTTCTTTGGCTCGACACGTTTTTTCGGCGTGACGATCTGCGGCGTATGGTCGGTGTCGTCATCGTCTTCGTCGTCGTAATCCTCGTCTTCGTCGTCGTAATCTTCGTCGTCGTCCGCCGCATCGTCCCGCTCGTCGTACTGGCCGGGGCGGCGCAGCAGGGCCACGAACGACGCCACGCCGCGGTAGATCGTGGCACCCAATTGCTGCAACAGGATGGAAATGGCCAGCCACTCATGCACTTTCAGGCCAAGCGCCAATGGCAGGGTGACAAGGAACAGGAAGGCCGACGCCAGCGCCAGCCCCCAGTTACCCAGCAGCGGGATAAGCTTGACGCCAATCACGATGCCCATGGCGCCGCTGGATTGCTGCAGGAAGGGCGCATCGCTGGCCACGGCCAGCATGGCAAGCAAGGTGGAGCCCGCTACCAAGCTGGTGAGTAACGCCACAACCCGCCACGCCCAGCGCATGGTTTCGTCGCGTACCAACAAGCGCCACGACCAGCCATAGAGGCTTAGTACCAGTAGCACGCTCATCCAGCCAAGTGTTTGCTTGGAAAGATCCGCCAGCGTGGCGCCAAAAAAACCCAACGCGTTTTCGGCCGGGGCACTGCCCACGCGATTCAGCGACGGGTCGGCGGGATGATAGGTCAGCAGCGCAATAGCCAGCGCCGTCGCCGCCACTGCCAGCACGATCCCCATCAGCTCGCCGGAGCGCCGTTTCACAAATCCCGGCATTGGAATTGCCGCTGCCATCCGTACCATTTGCCTATCCTTTTTTACCTGTCCCACTAGCAGAGGTCGGCGAGACACAGGCGAGCCGAGTGAGGGTTGCACATGCGCGCCCTCACCCGAAAATCGCTTACGCGCTTTTCGACCTCTCCCTCAGGAGAGGTTAATCTGGTTTCTTGCCGATGGGTTTTTGCCTGACTTGCCGCCAGGTCTGTGGATAAGTTATTAACGCAGCTTTGGCACAGAAACAAGCCAAACCATGGGTTTTTTTGCCGCATAAACCGCTTGCAGCCTCGGTGTATCCGTGCGAACACTATTCACGGCTGGCGGCGGGCGCTGCTGCCGCGAACCCGGCCAGGGGCGAAAGCCAGCAACCGTAGTGGATTCGCAGCGGGTCGTCCGTCAGCCACTTTTCGCACAGCGAAAAGGTTGTTTATATCTGAAGGAGGGCTTGCCCCTCCTTCGCGCTAAAGCGCTGACCTCTGCCGCTTCGCGCCGCGCCGGTCGGCGCAGAAACGTCTTCTGGGAGATGGAATTTTACGCGCGTAGCCTTTGGCGAGCCACTTGCGTCGGGAGTTTGAGGGCAAGGCTCTCATCTGGCGCCAAGCGCTTATGAATAACATGAGCGGCCCGCTTGCTTCGTTAAAAAGCACAGCCTATATTCCGCCCATGTATCGCGTTTTAGCCCGTAAATACCGCCCGCAGACCTTCGACGATTTGATCGGCCAGGAGGTGCTGGTGCGCACCCTCACCAATGCGTTTGCCTCGGGCCGCATCGCCCATGCCTGGGTGCTGACCGGCATTCGCGGCATTGGTAAAACCACCACGGCGCGCATCATCG